>JBBIQC010000554.1:0-3775 GCA_037442585.1 Oscillatoriales cyanobacterium bin_317 | reverse complement strand
CTTGCAGCCCTACATTGTCCGGAGTTACTCGTTCTGCGGTCGTCACTCCACCAACAAAACGGTTCTCTGCTCCTACCACATTTTCCGAGGTACGAGAGGCGATCCTGGCTCTAGCCGCTGCAATCAGGGAATCGCGATCGGATCCTTGCCCCCATTGGGAATTTGCTTCATGGGTTGCCCCTATGGGCCTTTGATGATTTGTCATCCTATCTTCCTGCTCGACGAAAGTACCAGCCATTGCATCCGGAGGCCGGACTCCAGCTACGGAACTGAATTGAGGGTCGCGTTCGACAACCCCACTCTCATCCGGCAACGTTTCTAAAAATGCCTGCACCTGGCGATCGGCAAAATAGTCCTTGAGGGATACCCGACATTGAGATAAATCGCGGAAATGGGGAAATACCTCATCCTGGAGCCAGCGCTCGGTGTATAGGCATAATCCCGGCAATAAATCAGGGGAATCTTGCGAATGGTGGCGAATAAATGCGATCGAGTCCTGTTCCTGACTTTGCTCTAACATCTGGCTGGCTTGCTCTGTTTGGCCCAGCAGCAGGAAGCAAACTGCCTGCTCCAGATACACATCCTGCCCACTTAATCGAGACAGGTACTGTTTTGCCCGATACACCAGTTCCGGTTGGCGGATGGCGAATCCCCGTGCCAGAATGGCATACACCGCTAAATAGGTAGCTACAGCAGAAGGACGATTCGCTTCCTGCTCAAACAATAGTTGTTGCTCTTCCGCTGTTAGATAAGACCGGATTTGTTGAATGAACCGCAAGAAATCATCCACATTCAGCCCAGATTGGTCGCTTTCACTGCCATCAATGCCCTGCCGTTCATTCAGCATTTCTTCCAGCAGATCCATCCCACGCTGCCGTTCTTCTACCTGATCTTCTGAAGCGGCTAACAGTTCCAAAATTCGGTAGGGTCGTAGCCGATAGAGATCAGACTGAATTTCACCCCGAACTCCCACAAACAGCCCTTCTCGCAGCAACAACTGTCGTCCGGTTTCGAGGGCTTCAGCCGCATTTTCGTACTGACCTTGCTGCCACTGTTCCCGGCCCAGTTCCAGACAAGCGAGAGCCACAGTCAGCACAATATCCGAAAATACGATATTGGGATCTCCGTAGTCCCCATCTCGCAAGCTGGCACTGCCACCCGTGAGAAAAGGACGGCCCAGTTTCAGAACCAACTCATATTCCCCTAATTCCTGCAGGATCAGCAGGGCACCAATGAACTGGTCTTCATCAATTTCAATACTGGGGGTATGGGGATCGATCAGTGTCCCATTTTCGGAGAGCGACGGCACTGAACCTGATCCCCTAAAGCCCGGTGCTTCTACATTAGAGGAAGCCGATGGAAGGTCATAGGTCTTCGCTAGAAAACTGGCATCATACTGTTGCCGCTGCTTAGGATCAGACAGGGCAGCATACGCCTGATCTAGAAGTTTTTTGCGAGCCGAAATTGCCGCCTCTGAATATTCTCGTCGGGGCAACTGTAACGTGCGATCGCGGTGAGCCTGTCGCAATTGTTCACTGGTTGCCTGAATCGGTAAACCCAGGATTCGGTAATAGTCGAGCGGAATACGCACAGTACACTTCCCCAACGGTAAGAAGTAAGGTTAAGCTATGGTATCGTCTTGTGACGACCTGTCAAGGTTATCATTAGGCAATCCTGAATTCAGAACCAACCTGAATCAGCAGTTGCTCGGCTAAGTTGCTTGACAGAGTGGAAGTTTACACCAGGATAAGCAAAAACTTTCAGTCAGCAACATAAATTCTAGGAAAATTTAGTTGAAAAGTCTGAGGTTAAGACAAGTCAATGGTTCAAGAGAGAACAGTCCCAGTTTTTCAGGCCACTACTGCCAGCATTACCAGAAAAGAAGGGTTGTTGCTCTACGAGGACATGGTTCTGGGGCGCTTCTTTGAAGATAAGTGTGCCGAGATGTATTACCGGGGCAAAATGTTCGGGTTCGTCCATCTATATAACGGTCAGGAGGCGATCTCAACAGGTGTCATTAAAGCCATGCGTCCCGGTGAGGATTACGTTTGCAGCACGTATCGAGATCACGTTCATGCCCTCAGTGCTGGAGTCCCAGCCCGTAATGTGATGGCCGAATTATTTGGCAAAGCCACCGGATGCAGTAAGGGCCGGGGTGGTTCGATGCACTTATTTTCAGCCGAACACAACTTGTTAGGGGGATTTGCGTTTATTGGTGAAGGCATTCCTGTGGCAACCGGGGCAGCATTCCAGACCCGGTATCGGCGAGAGGTGATGGGAGACGAATCTGCGGATCAGGTTACGGCTTGCTTCTTTGGGGATGGCACTACAAATAATGGGCAATTTTTTGAGTGTCTAAATATGGCGGCTCTGTGGAAACTTCCCATCATCTTTGTAGTGGAAAATAATAAGTGGGCGATCGGCATGGCCCACGAACGCGCTACATCCCAACCGGAGATTTACCAGAAGGCATCTGTCTTTAATATGCCGGGAATCGAAGTGGATGGGATGGATGTGCTGGCTGTTCGTAATGTCGCCAAAGAAGCGGTTGCCCGCGCCAGAGCTGGAGAAGGGCCAACCCTGATCGAATGTTTGACCTACCGCTTCCGGGGACACTCCCTGGCTGACCCCGATGAACTGCGATCGAAGGAGGAAAAAGATCTCTGGTTTGCTCGTGACCCCCTCAAGAAATTTGCGGCTTACCTGCTGGAGCAGAACTTGGTCAAGGAGACTGACTTGAAGCAGATCGAGAAAAAGGTGCAGGCGATCGTGGATGATGCTGTGCAATTTGCCCTGGAAAGTCCTGAACCCAGCCCGGATGAACTGTACAAGTATGTGTTTGCTGAGGATTGAAAAATTGTCAGCTTCTCATTCTGTTGTTACAATCTGTAATATTGACCCCTGAAGAACTGCAAGCTAACTTGGGGGCAAGCCTGAACTGTCGATCCTATCTGAAGATAGAATTTGCCGTTGTCTCTAGCAGTGCTCTACATACCGTGATACCTTAATGAATGGCGTGAATACTTCAAAGATGGAACGTTAGAGCCAGGTGCTCAGCTTTATGATCCAGAAATGAAGTGAGCAAACACGATGCTTTTGGCTTTATCGAGTTACTGTCCCCACTCAACTTTTAGGCTTTCGGTGAAATCAGATTGTTCACAGAAGGATACAGCTAACGTTTTGGGTAACTGGCGTACAGTTAACACAGGCAGGAGGGAAAGAACAGGTACGTCTTCAGTTCAGATACACACTCAGCCATTGCAGCCAAAGCTACTGAAGTAAGAGTTTTTTAAAGTTGAATCACAGTCTGGAGGTTTCTTTCCATGTCCGTTCGTCTGTATGTTGGTAATTTGCCAGAAGAGTTGAGTCGCCAGGAGTTAGAGGCAGTTTTTGCCGAAGCAGGCGATACCATTTCGACCAAAATCATTACGGACCGAAAAACGAATAAATGTCGTGGTTTCGGTTTTGTTACAGTCAAAAGTGATGAAGAAGCAGATGCTTTCATCGAAAAGTTCAATGGCTCTGTTGTTAAAGACAACCCCATTAAAATCGAGAAAGCATTACCCCGCACTAAGGAAAAAGGAGATGAGCAACCCCAAGCCAATGCTCCTGCTAGTAACACAGGCAGTGGAAAGCGCAAGGGTGGCAATAACAACAAATCTCGTAAGAGCGGTGGTGCTGGGGCTTCAGGCTCAGATTTAGAGAGTGTGCAACCTGATCCTCGCTGGGCACAAGAGCTGGAGAAATTGAAGCAACTTTTAGCCGCTCAAACAAC
>JBBIQC010000553.1:0-3800 GCA_037442585.1 Oscillatoriales cyanobacterium bin_317 | reverse complement strand
GGCTCAAATGGGGAGAACCGCTGGTCTTTCTGCTGGTGTCGATTCTGACTGTCTCCCCCTTCAACGTCTGGGCCATGATTCAAGCGATTCAACGCCCCAATCCTCAGCCTAACTCTGCCTACCGCACCGTTGCCCTCTGGACATTTGCCGTATCAACGGTACTGTTAACGACGATCGCCTGCGTCTCCACCGCTCTTTACTACTGGAACATTACAGCTTATCTACTCTTGTTTCCGCTGATGCCTGCAGTTTTTTTGCCAAAGGACAGGCCAACATCCAACATCCAACATCCAACATCCAAAATCTTTCACCAAGCTCTTTTCTTCAGCGGCCAATTCTACGGGCTTTTGTTTGCTCTCTTGCTCGTCATTCATTACAGCCTGTTTCCCCTCTCCGCACTTGGCAGTCCAGACGGTGATCCCGATTCGCGGATGCTGTTTGGTTGGGATGAAGTGGGTAAAGCTGTCATGGCTGAAGCCGCCAAGTCCGCTACGCCACCGTTTTTTGTCACGACAGATTATCGATCGGCTTCTGCCCTGGCTTATCAGTTACCGCAACCTGATGTGATGGCGATTGCCGATCGTATTGATCAATTCGATTTCTGGTTTGATGCAAATGCATTTAAGGGAAGGCATGCCGTGATCCTATCCGATGACTGGCACCCCGTAGAACCGAAATTGGCAGCTCAGTTTCAGCATCTGTCCGAGCCAGTGACAATTCCCGTCACCCGGTTTGGCTACTGGATCAAGAATTACTATGTGCAGATTGGCGATCGCTTCAATCCCAAACCCAACCTCCTATAATAAAGGCTGTCCCATATTCTGAAACGGCCTGTGACCACCACTCCTCTTCGTCCCGGTTCCCAATCTAGTGACTCTGCCCAGCGTCCCGATGCTCTGGGGCGATTTGGCCAATTTGGCGGTAAGTATGTTCCTGAAACGCTGATGCCCGCTCTGACCGAACTGGAACAGGCATTTTACCAGTACAAGGCTGATCCCAACTTTCAGGAAGAACTGAATGGACTGTTGCGGGACTATGTGGGACGACCCAGCCCATTATATTTTGCGGAACGATTAACGACTCATTATGCTCGACCCGACGGCAGCGGCCCTCAGATTTACCTGAAACGGGAAGACTTGAACCATACAGGAGCGCACAAGATTAATAACGCTCTGGCGCAGGCATTGCTGGCGAAACGCATGGGCAAACAGCGGATCATTGCCGAAACAGGAGCCGGACAGCATGGAGTGGCCACAGCGACGGTGTGTGCCCGCTTTGGCCTGAAATGCGTGATTTATATGGGCATTCATGACATGGAGCGGCAGGCATTGAATGTGTTTCGGATGCGGCTGATGGGGGCAGAAGTTTGTCCCGTAGAGGCAGGCACCGGAACCCTTAAGGATGCTACGTCAGAAGCAATCCGGGATTGGGTGACGAATGTGGAAACCACGCATTACATCCTCGGCTCCGTGGCGGGGCCGCATCCCTATCCCATGATGGTACGGGATTTTCATGCCGTAATTGGTCAGGAAACCCGCGCTCAGTGTCAGGAGAAATGGGGTGGTTTACCAGACATTCTGCTGGCCTGTGTGGGCGGTGGCTCGAATGCCATGGGTCTGTTCCATGAGTTTGTCAACGAACCCACTGTGCGCTTGATTGGGATCGAAGCAGCAGGGGAAGGGGTGCAAACTGGAAAACATGCTGCCACTCTGACTTACGGGCGCGTCGGTGTGTTGCATGGAGCGATGAGCTATTTACTGCAGGATGAAGATGGTCAGGTAGTGGAAGCTCACTCGATCAGTGCCGGTCTGGATTATCCCGGTGTCGGGCCGGAACACAGCTACTTGAAGGATTTGGGACGGGCGGAATATTACAGTGTCACGGATCAAGAAGCCCTGGATGCATTTCAGCGACTGTCTCAACTGGAAGGCATTATTCCAGCCCTGGAAACTTCCCATGCGATCGCCTACCTGGAAACCCTCTGTCCCCAACTGTCGGGTAATCCCCGGATTGTCATCAACTGCTCTGGTCGGGGAGACAAGGATGTGCAGACGGTTGCCAAAGTGCTGCATCCTGACCAGGTGGGGTAGTGCTGAGTGCTGAGGACTGAGTACCAACTGGAAGCAAGTCTATGTCCCTGAAAGCCGTCCTGTTTGACTTCAACGGTGTGATCATTCGTGACGAACCCCTGCACGAAAAGTTGATCGAACGCTTGTTGCTGGAAGAAAACCTGCGGTCAAAACCAGGAGAGTTTCGCCAATTTTGTTTAGGCCGCAGCGATCGAGCCTGTCTGCAAGATTTATTTTCCAGCCGGGGCCGGGTTTTGTCAGATGCTCATCTAGATACCTTGATTGCCCGGAAAGCCAGAGCCTATCAGGAGGAATTAGAAAAGCTGTCTCCACTGCCGATTTATGCCGGTGTTCAAGATTTAATCTTTACCATTCGCGCCAGCCAACTAAAGCTGGCCGTGGTCAGTGGGGCATTGCGATCGGAAATTTCTCTGGTATTAGAACGAGCACAATTGAGTGAAGCCTTTCTGGTGATTGTTTCCGGAGATGATGCAATTCCCAGCAAGCCAGAACCCGATGGCTATTTGCTGGCTGTAGAGCGTCTGAATCAGCAGTATCCGGGACTCAATCTCGCTCCGGCAGAGTGTTTAGTGATTGAAGATACCTTTGCCGGGATTACCGCCGCCAAACGGGCCGGAATTCCGGTCGTTGGGGTGGCCAATTCTTACCCATTCCACATGCTGCAACGTCGCGCGAACTGGACCGTGGATTACCTGACGGATCTGGAACTCGATCGCGTGCGTCAGGTGTATGATCAGGCTGCCGCTTGATGACGGTCATTGCTCATCTGTCATTGGTCAATGCGCTAACACCTTCTACAGGAGGATTAAAAGCTATTAAAGGCGAAAACCTGATGTGATTTTGATAATTATGAAAATGGTGTGAAAACTCTATTGAAAGTTACAATAACGACATTCAATAGAATCAATACTAAAAGTTAGTGCTGTCTTGCCAAAACCTTTTAGGATCCAGGTTAGAAAAAGTATATAAAAGCGGATTCACTTATGTTCGCGCAACTTCCTGAACGGCAAATGCACTGGGTACGCTGGATGCTCACCCTGGCATGGCTGCTGATTATTGCATCACTGTTCTACGACCCCTGGACTCCCGCCCTAACCGAACCGGATCATCCCTGGAGTCTTTTACGGCTACCCGATATGTGTATCTCAGTGCAGGGAAAGTGTCTGGTCGAACAGCCTTATCCGCTGGGCACCACGATTTTTTGGGGAGCGATCGTCCCAGCCGCTATCTTCATCCTGCTAGTGTTTGGCCATGAAGTATGGCGACGCATCTGCCCGCTATCTTTTCTCTCCCAAATTCCTCGATCGCTGGGCTGGCAACGGCAATTTAAGCGCGAGAATGCCAAAACAGGCAAGGTGCGATACGAACTGGCGAAAGTGAAACCCGATTCCTGGCTGGGCCGCAATTATCCCTATCTGCAGTTTGGTTGGCTGTTTGCTGGGTTATGTGGGCGGATTTTGTTCTTTAATGCTGATCGCCTAGTGCTGGCCCTCTGGCTGCTGTTCACGATTGTCGCCGCGATCGCTGTTGGCTATTGGTACGGGGGAAAATCCTGGTGCAATTACTTCTGTCCGATGGCTCCGGTGCAAAAAATCTACAGTGAACCCGGAGGATTACTGGGCAGCAAAGCCCATACCAGCGAACAACTGATTACTCAGTCGATGTGCCGGGTAACGTTACCGGATGGCAAAGAACAAAGTGCCTGTGTTG
>JBBIQC010000552.1:0-3804 GCA_037442585.1 Oscillatoriales cyanobacterium bin_317 | reverse complement strand
TCTGTTCCTGGCTCTGGAGAAGCGCTGGTGGACGTTGTTCTGGCTGATGGCCGGATTGATTTTACTGGTACGGGAAGATACGGGAGTGGTGCTGTTTAGTGTTGGGATTTACCTGATTCTCAGCCGCCGATTTCCCCGTATAGGAATAATTTTATGCGGCATGGGATTTGGCTATGTCCTGCTGGCTACTAATGTTTTAATGCCGCTGTTTTCCAGGGATATTTCCCAGCGGTTCATGATTGAGCGATTTGGACACTTTGCCACCGGGAATGAAGCCTCTACTCTGGATATTCTGTGGGGAATTCTCAGTAATCCTGGGCGTTTGTTCCAGCATCTTTTTGATTCTCTGGATGAAAAAGTCGCCTATATGGTGGGTCAGACCTTGCCGATGGCCTTTGTGCCGCTGATATCCGGGAGTGCCTGGGCTTTGATCAGTGCTCCCCTGGCTCAGTTATTACTGCAAGGCGGGGATTCTCGCTTTTCCATCTCTATCCGATATGCCATAACGCTAGTACCCGGTTTGTTTTATGGGGCGATTCTCTGGTGGTCGGTGCATCAGGAGCGGTTTCGGCCTCGATTTCGACAAATCTGGATTGGATTTATCATCCTTTCCCTGCTGGTAACGATCGCGAAGAGTCCTCATCGGGTGTTTTATTTTGCCGTTCCAGATTCCTTTAAACCCTGGGTATATGTCTCCTTACCCCGACAGTGGGAGCATTCAGGACAGATACGATCGCTGCTGCAGGAAATTCCTCCAGAAGCCAGCGTTTCCGCATCGACCTATTTAGTTCCTCACCTGTCCAGTCGGCGGGAAGTGTTGCGGCTACCGTTCCTGCAACTGCGGAATGACCAGAATCAGGCGATCGCGGTGGAGTACGTAGTAGCAGACCTGTGGCAGATGCAACAATACCAGCCTGCCTTCAAATTCGAGCGAGGGTATCTCCTGGATCTATTGCCCCGCATCGATCAGCTAGTAGAAAGTAAGAGTTACGGCATTCTGGGGCTAAAGGATGGAGTGGTACTGCTCAAACGGGGAGAACCTTCCTCACCAGACTTGCTCAATGCCTGGAAGGAATTGAAGCGATCGTATGAGGCGAGTTTGGAGAAGGAGAAGTGAGGAGATGGGCATTGGGGGTTGGGAATTAGGAATTTGGGATTGGGAAGGGGCGATGGGGAAGATGGGGGAGAGTAGGGGAGCAAGGGGAGATGGGGGATAAGGCGATGAATGGCGACTATCCCCTAAAATGCTATCGGGAGTATTAAACCTTGTCCAAGTCCAGAACCGTAGTTTCTCTGATTAGGAAAACGACCGTTCTCTAGCTGGACTTGCTTTATCCCTTAATCATTTCGCAGTTTGGAGAATTGCTGTGGATCTGTCTCGTATTCCTGCCCAACCAAAACCTGGTTTACTAAATGTCCTGATCGAAATTCCCAAGGGCAGTAAGAATAAATATGAGTTCGATAAAGAGATGAACGCGTTTGCCCTTGATCGTGTTCTCTATGCCTCTGTGCAATATCCCTATGACTATGGCTTTGTTCCCAATACCTTGGCCGATGACGGCGATCCGCTGGATGGCATGGTGATCATGGATCAGCCAACGTTTCCAGGATGCATTATTGCAGCTCGTCCCATTGGGATGTTAGAGATGATCGATGGGGGCGATCGCGATGAGAAAATTCTTTGTGTTCCTGATAAAGACCCCCGGTATGCTCAGGTTAAGTCCCTGGCCGACATAGCCCCACATCGCCTGGATGAGATCGCTGAGTTCTTTAAAACCTACAAGAATCTAGAGAAGAAAGTCACCGAAATCCTTGGCTGGAAGGATGTTGACCAGGTTGCCCCACTGGTAGAGCAATGCATCAAGGCTGGTAAGGCTGGGTAATTCAAACTGTTGATCAATCTGGACTGTTGATAGCAGGAAGGGGTTGAATCAGGAGGCTTAGAAATCCAGTTCTGAGCCTCCATGTTGTAAAGATTTGTTTATTTTTGGATCAGGAGTATCCGTCATTACCAGATTGATACCCACAAAATAGGATACAAGCAGTATTCGCTCAGGCAATCGCAAGACTATTGCCGTACTGCTCTTGAAGAAGTTTTTTAACTATGCAACGTACCTTCCTTCTATCCAAAATTCATCAGTGTGTTCTCACCTCTGCCAACCTCAATTATGTGGGGAGCATCAGTGTCGATGAGATTCTGTTGCACGCAGCGGGAATCCTACCTTATGAGCAAGTGCAAGTTGTCAATGTCTCCAATGGGGAGCGGTTGATCACTTACGCGATCGCGGCTCCGGCTGGCTCTGGAGAAATCCAACTCAACGGTGCAGCAGCTCGTTTGGGAATGGCAGGCGATCGCCTGATTATCATGACCTATGCTCAACTCACCCCGGAAGAATTACAAACCTATTCTCCAACTGTTGTGCTGGTTGATGATCACAATCGCCTGTTGAAAGTGCATCGCTACTCAGACCTTTTAGAAGAGGCCAACTTAGTCAACAATGTCAGAGCTTGAGTCCACCTCTAACAGGGGGGTAATGCAGGGAGAAAACGGGAATATGCCAACCCTTACTGACTTTGTCATTCAGTTCTGGGGAGTACGGGGGAGCATTCCGGCTCCCGGCAGTGAAACCGTTCGCTATGGGGGCAACACCTCTTGCGTCGAAATGCGCGTAGGAGGGAAACGCTTGATTTTCGATGGGGGCACAGGACTCCGAGTGTTGGGGAAATCCCTGCTGAAGCAAATGCCTGTGGAAGCCTATATGTTTTTCACCCATTCCCATTGGGATCATATTCAGGGGTTTCCGTTCTTTGCTCCGGCGTTCATGAAAGGGAATTGCTTTCATATCTATGGAGCGATCGCCCCCAACGGAGCCACGATGAAGCAACGCTTGCACGACCAGATGTTGCATCCCAACTTCCCGGTTCCCATGCAGGTTATGCAATCTGACCTCAAGTTCTACGATTTGTTCCCCGGTGATGTGATGCAACTGGGAGATATCACGATTGAAACAGGCTCCTTAAACCACCCAAATACGGCAATGGGCTACCGGATTACTTATCAGGGACGAACCGCCGTGTATGCTACCGATACGGAGCATTACGAAGATCATCTGGACGAGAATCTGATTTACCTGGCCCGTGATGCTCATGTGCTGATTTACGATGCCTGCTACACCGATGAAGAATACCACGATCCGCAAGCTCCCAAAAGAGGTTGGGGACACTCTACCTGGCAAGAAGCTGTCAAGGTGGCCAAAGCCGCTGGGGTGAAAAAATTAGTGATCTTCCATCATGACCCTAACCACTCCGACGATTTCTTAGATCACGTTGAGGCCCAGGTTGAAACTGTTTTCCCGAACAGTTTCCTTGCCCGTGAGGGGATGATTCTGCCAGTGATTTAAGTAGATAGTGGATAGTGAATGGTTGATAGTGGCAAATCTGCCATGAGTCATTGGTTATTCGTCCTTTGGCCTTGGCAAATAACAAAGACCATTCAAAACTTAAAACTCACAACTTAAACCTCAAATGCAAGGCATTCACCACATTGCCATCATCTGCTCTGACTACGATCGCTCAAAGCACTTCTACGTCGAGCTACTAGGGTTTCCCATTCTGCGAGAAACCTATCGAGAAGCACGAGATTCCTACAAACTGGATTTGCAAGTGGGAGAGCAGGCTCAGATCGAGCTCTTCTCCTTTCCGCACCCGCCCGATCGTCCCAACAATCCCGAAGCTTGCGGCCTCCGTCATCTTGCCTTGAAGGTTGCTGATCTGAATGCAACCGTTGCTGACCTGAGTGCAAAA
>JBBIQC010000551.1:1302-3804 GCA_037442585.1 Oscillatoriales cyanobacterium bin_317 | reverse complement strand
CATCTGCCGACGAAAATCCATCGCCGAATCAGTTTCTGTTGCCGCTCACGGCGCGGGTGAACCGCCAGGATCATCTGGAAATTGGTGGCTGCGATGTCGTGGATTTGGTGAAGCAGTTTGGTTCCCCGCTTTACATTCTGGATGAGGATACGCTGCGCCTTGCCTGTCGCCAGTATCGGCAAGCCTTTGTTCGCTACTATCCAGGGGCATCTCAACCAATCTATGCTTCCAAAGCCTGGAACTGTCTGGCCGTCTGTGCGATCGTCGCCAGCGAAGGATTGGGCATTGATGTCGTTTCCGGGGGGGAACTGCTAACGGCCTTAGAAGCCGGATTTACCCCCGATCAAATTTACCTGCACGGTAACAATAAATCCCTGGATGAATTGCGCTTTGCCGTAGAGTCTGGCATCACGATCGTCGTAGACAACTGGCTGGAACTGGAAACCCTCGCCAACTTTGAAGCCGCCGTTTCAGGCTCTGAACCAATCCAACATCCAACATCCAACATCCAACATCCCATCCGTGTGATGATCCGCCTCACCCCTGGCATCGAATGTCACACCCACGAATATATTCGCACCGGGCACCTGGACAGCAAATTTGGCTTTGACCCCAATCAACTGGATGATGTATTCCGGTTTTTGAGCGAACATCCTAATTTGTCCTGCGTTGGATTACATGCTCATATTGGTTCCCAGATTTTTGAACTGCAGCCCCATGAAGATTTGGGGCCAGTGATGGTACAGTGGCTGACCAAGGCAACACAGTATGGATTGGCCATTCAGGAGTTGAATATTGGGGGTGGTCTGGGAATTCGCTACACAGAAGCGGACGATCCACCCAGTATCGATGCCTGGGTAAAAGTTGTGGCTCAGTCCCTGGCAAAGGCGTGTGACTTGCAAAACATTCCCTATCCCAAAGTGATTTGTGAGCCGGGACGATCGCTGATCGGTTCGGCCTGCGTCACGGCCTATACGATCGGGGGTCATAAGACTATTCCTGGCATCCGTACCTATATTGCCGTGGATGGGGGCATGTCAGACAATCCGCGTCCCATTACCTATCAATCCGTTTATCGGGCTGTGGTGGCCAATCGCCTATCTGCGCCCTGCACAGAGACGGTGACGGTAGCCGGAAAACATTGCGAATCAGGTGACGTTCTCATCAAGGAGGCAAAATTACCCACCACTCAACCGGGTGATCTACTCGTCATTCCGGCCACTGGCGCATACAATTACAGCATGTCATCAAATTACAATCGCATACCCCGTCCGGCGGCTGTACTGGTTCATGCTGGGGAAGCTAATGTGATCCTGCAACGTGAAACCTACAGAGATTTGATTCGTCAAGACCGCTTGCCTGAACGTTTGCGATCGCTGACCACTGAGGTTTAGTCAACTGATTCTAGTCAACTGATTCAGCCTCAATGAATTTTTTTAGAACCCAACGAGGGCAGAGGCTTCATCCAGATCAATGGCAGACTTTTGGAGGCAATGGCTGGCGGATCCTGTCTGGACACCATCTTTGTGCCTGATTCCCCTCCAAAATTTATTCAACCGATTTTTACCTGGCCACGTTGCGGACACCGTTTGGTCACTGGTTGATGTCAGTCTGGTGATCATCCTGACTTATATGATGCTGGTCATCATCGGCGAGCGTCGCACACTGTGGATGGTGCGTGGCTTTATTATCCTCATGCTGGCGGCTGCTATTAGTACACGACTGGACTTAAGACTGCTGAGCTTCGTGCTGAACAACCTGGTCATTGGCTCAGCCGTTGCGATGGCTTTTATTTTACAATCAGAGTTCAGACGGTTTCTGGAACAATTAGGGCGAGGGCAGATCTTGCAGTTGATCCAGCCGTACCAGCGAAGCCCCCACAAATCGAGCAATACGGTGGATGAGATTGTGGATGCGGTGAAAGAATTGTCCCAGAATCGCACAGGGGCGCTGATGATTATTGAAACTGGCAGCCAGATCGATGAACGGGATTTTTCAGTTCCAGGAGTGCGGCTGAACGCCGAAGTATCGAAAGAGTTGTTACAAACTATTTTTCAAACTAGCACGCTATTGCATGACGGGGCTGTCTTAATCCGGGATACGCGGATTGTGGCCGCAGGCGTAATTCTGCCCCTTTCCGAACGGACGGCCTCTCGTCAACTGGGTACTCGCCACCGGGCTGCCATGGGAATTACGGAACGGGTCGAAAATTGTATTTGTGTCGTTGTATCTGAAGAAACAGGATCTATTTCCCTGGCCGAACGGGGAATACTCAATCGACCCTTGACCAGCAGTAAACTGAAAGAGCTTTTGGATGCACGCCTGTCTCAAGGAGGCGATCGCGAAACGGTCGCACCCAACCTCCGCAGCATTGTTTACCAAGTCCTGGCTACCCCGTGGACGTTAATTAAACGGTTATTCCCAGGACGAAAACATAAAAATTAAGTAAACCTGGAAACTACGGACAGCCATCCCAATTAACCGTAGTGTTCACTGGATTTT
>JBBIQC010000551.1:0-1291 GCA_037442585.1 Oscillatoriales cyanobacterium bin_317 | reverse complement strand
ATAGTCAAATCTGGAGAAACCATGACCGCAAACTCAACCGTCCTGCAACTGTTACCCGCTGACCTGCAACGAGAGCGTCTACCCCGACATGTTGCCGTCATTATGGATGGCAACGGTCGCTGGGCAAAACGGCGGGGAATGCCACGAATTATGGGTCATCGGCGGGGAGTCGATGTCCTGAAAGATTTATTGCGGTGCTGCCGCGATTGGGGTATTGAAGCGTTAACCGCCTATGCCTTTTCCACCGAGAACTGGGGTCGCCCGTTGGAAGAGGTGGAGTTTCTTATGATGCTGTTCGAGCGGGTACTAAGGCAAGAACTGCGCGAAATGATGCAGGAAAACGTTCGTATTCGGTTTGTTGGCAATCTCCATGCCTTACCGCTTTCCCTGCAAGCTGAAATTGAACGGGCTGTGGAGGCTACTGCTAATAATTCCGGGATTCAATTCACAGTGGCCACGAACTACGGGGGACGACAAGAAATCATCCAGGCGTGCCGTAGTATTGCCGAAAAGGTACAACAGGGATTAATTGAGCCGGAGCAAATTGACGAAGCGTTATTTGAGCGGCATCTCTACACTGCAGGAATTTGTGACCCAGACTTACTCATCCGCACCAGTGGCGAAATGCGCCTGAGTAACTTCCTCCTGTGGCAAATGGCCTATGGAGAACTGTATGTCACCGATACCCTGTGGCCTGACTTCGATCGCAACGAATTCCATCAGGCTCTCTGTGCCTACCAGCGACGAGACAGAAGGTTTGGAAAGTTATGAATTGAAACTTACGGTCCTGCAAAAATGGCATCTTCAATATCCTGACGGCTGAGGGAGTATTTGAACGATCGCTGTACAGCACGATCGCCTTCCCCAAAGTTGAAATAGCGGACGGTTAATTGATCCACATCTAACCAGAGTTCGGCTTTCCACGTGGGTTGTTCGAGATACCAGCAATGCAGATCGGTCTTATCTTGCTGGCAACCGCGATCGGCTAACCAGCGTTCAATTTCTGGCAAAGGGTGGTTGTATAGCGGAGTATCAGCGGGTGGAAGGGTCATGCTGTTCATAAGGATTAACAAAGCTTTTTGAGAGCAGCGGATCAGGATGCATCCTTTTGCAGGGCATCAGGTAAAAACTCAGGTGGGGAAACCGCAGGAACAGGGTTCTCTACAGGCGGTTGAGAGGGTAGCCCTGATGCAGGCGGTTGGAAAGATGCCTTTATTTGATCTGGCACAGCGATCGCCGGTTCTGGAGACAGTTTAGTTTTGTCTAAGAAATCGGTGGAACGAACAGGTAC
>JBBIQC010000550.1:0-3809 GCA_037442585.1 Oscillatoriales cyanobacterium bin_317 | reverse complement strand
TCGCTGGCAATATCCCCAATCAAAGCATTGGGCAGGGAAAACAGCAGTTGGCGCAGGGAAACAACCTGTACCAGTTTGCGGTTATCGTCCGTAACGTAAGCGTAATAAACGGTTTCCTTGTCCTGGTCATTCAAGCGAATTTTGCTGAGTGCTTCCGCCACCGTCAACCCCTGCCGCAACCGCACATACTCGGTAGTCATCAGGCGGCCTGTAGTGCCTTCGGCATAACCCAAAATGGTTGCCGTAGCCTGCCGTTCTGTAGGACTCAGATCCTTAATCAACCGTCGCACTACCCCAGCCGGAAGCTCATCAAACAACTCGGCCCGATCGTCTGGTCGCATCGCCTCGACAATATGGCTGATGTGAGCGTCGTGCAAGGAACCAATTAACTCTTCCCGCACGTCGGGAGGTAGGTACTCAAAAACATCCGTCGCCTGATCTTTCTTCAGCAATCGGAATGCGATCGCCCGTCGTTCTGGCGGCAAATCTACAATAAAGTCGCCCACATCGACAGCAGGCATTTGATTTAGCTCAATCTTCAGCCGATTCCAGTCGGAAATTTCCGACAGAGAAGCGCGTCCTTCCTGGGTTAGCATGATTTTCTCCTCAATCTCCCCCGCGCTGAGAGATTGAAGCTCACCAGGTTAGGGGAGGATTCTACTGTCTGGGAATGGACTGGTGTCCATGGAAATTGCAGAATTCAACATCGTCGTTCTTGGTGAACGGCGCTGACATTATCCTAACCCCCAGACAACCGGAATTACAAGGATCTCGCGAAAGAGATGATCCATGTCTTCAGGACTAGAATTGCAATAGGCTGACAGCAACTCTCGGTTTGTAATGACACAAAAGAAGTTATTCCCATTTGGTTCGGTGCGTTACGCTAGCGCTAACAGCACCCTACGGTTACAACCTTGAGTGTTAATACACCTAATCCCTAATCCCCGCTCCCTGACCCCCGCTCCCCGACCTCTATGGAATCCTTTGAACCCTTTACCGACAACTGGACGTATCTCCGAACTGAATTGAATTGGTTAGACCGGGTACTGGGAACGGCAGTCGCACGGCAGCGCAAAGAAGTAAAAGAGGTGGAGCGGGTGGCCCGATCGCGCGCCGATCAAGCCACCAGTCACTGGTGGAAAGGCTTGATTTCCATAGAGGGTGAGGTGGCGGGAGATTCTCCTGCTGATACGGCCCGTCGTCGCAGTACCGTCAAGCTCAGCTACCAGCAGCAGATGGAAAGCCGGATCCAGGCCACGGCTCAGAAAGGCATTACGTTGGGATTGCCTGCTCTGTGTCAGCGATTACAACTGACAACCTTTGAGAAAAATCTGGTATTGATGGCCCTGGCTCCAGAAATCAGCCGTCGCTATGGACGCATTTACAACTACCTGCAAGATACTGAGCAAGCGGGAGTGCTGCCCACCTTTGACCTGATTCTGCGTCTGCTTTGTCGCAATGATGCAGAATGGCGATCGGCCCGACTTTCCCTATCGGCCACATCTCCCTTAATTCGGTACGGGGTAGTCGTCCTGCCCTCCTTGTCCAGTGAACCGTTCCTGTCGCTGCCTATCAAGCTGGCTAATCCGATCGTGGAATATTTGCTGGCAAATCAGGTGCAACCCGACCAACTGGAATCCTTATTGCGGCCTGCTCTGAATCCTGATCCCGATCAGATCCTCCAGCAAAGTACAGACCTATTAAGCTGGCGACCCGAGCAAACATTGGTTCGGGCAAACAAGCTTCAACCTGCTGCCCTCCTGCAATCCCTGATTGTTCCCGACACGATCGATCGCTGGTCAACTCTGGTACTCCCCGACTCCTTATTACGAGCGCTGCAGCATTTATGCGATCGGATCCAGTACGGCAACGAGGTCGATAACAACTTGGGCTTTCAGCCGACGGCTTTATCCCCTGGCTCCGTAGTGTTATTTTCTGGCGCGAAGGGTACAGGCAAGACAATGGCCGCCCATGCGATTGCTCAGATCCTGCAAACTCCCCTCACCTGGATTGATCTGGCCTTGATTAAGGCGGTAGATGGCGATCGCCTACTTCAAGAAATTGCCATGCAAGCGCCCCAGGTACTGCTCATTCAATCGGCCCAGATCTGGTTTGGCCGTTCTGCTCCCTTACCTGCTGCAACCCTGCAACAGTTTTTGTATCACCGTCAGCAACAGAACAGCCTGACCATATTGACAACCACCCAGCGCAAGTTGGTGAAACCCAAATGGCAAAACCAACTCACTCAGATTCTCAACTTTCCCATCCCCGATGAAGCCGCTCGCCTCAAACTGTGGCAACAGGCATTTCCGCCCCCGGTGCCACTGGGAAAAAACATTCGCTGGAATAAGCTGGCCCAGTTTGTTCTGACTGGCGGCGAAATTCAAGCGATTGTCCGGGATGCTGCGATTATCGCCAGAGCCAGATCTCCCAGGCCAAAGGTGACGATGAAGCACCTCATTCAGGCGTTGGAGATGCGGGGCCTAGAGTAGGTAAGGGGGTGGGAAACTGCTTCCCCCCTTTACCGCTCTCACTCCTTCACGGCAGTCGATCGCCAATGCGACTGATAACGGGCAGGCGAACAGATTTGCGTTGCCACAAGCGCACCATCAGCCAGAGATTGGTCAGAAAATAGCCGGAGGTAATAAAACTGCTGGTCAATAGGAGTGGCAGGGAAAGGGAATCAGCAGTTTCTGCACCAACTCCCAGCAGAATGTAGAAAAATAACCAGCCCAGGGTCAGGGTGACGACAACTCGACTGAGGTCTTCTTGCTGCCTGGTGCCCCGATGGTAATACAACGTCCACAGCGCCGGAAAGAAGCCCACTGGAACCAGATACAGAAACAGTTGCAGCCGCTTGATTTGTTGATTTTCAAATGGTTCTGGCTCACCCATTGGCCCGCTCCGCGATCGCTCAGATTCTCAATCCTAAATCCTAAACAATTTGGGAGGTCGTGATGAGCTAATCTGGTCTGTGGAGATGTTGAAGAAATTAGGAGTCAACCTTGGAACGCACATTTTTGGCCATCAAGCCGGATGGAGTACAACGCAAGCTAGTCGGTGAAATCATCCGCCGTTTTGAAGCAAAAGGCTTTACTCTGGTTGGCTTAAAGCTGATGAGCGTGAGCCGAGAACTGGCAGAAACTCACTACGGAGTGCATAAGGAAAAGCCTTTCTTTCCGGGATTGGTGGAGTTTATTACCTCCGGCCCAGTAGTGGCAATGGTATGGGAAGGCAAAGGGGTAATTGCCTCTGCTCGTAAGATTATCGGAGCCACCAATCCTTTAAATGCAGAACCCGGTACTCTGCGGGGCGATTTTGGGGTAGATGTAGGCCGCAACATTATTCATGGCTCGGATGCTCCTGAAACGGCTGAACAGGAAATTAAGCTGTGGTTTAAGGATGCCGAACTAGTGAGTTGGGAACCCAGCCTCACGTCCTGGATCTACGAATAATCTCTAGTCATAGAAGTCGGAATTTTGTCCGGTAATCCCGGTATTGTAGGAGAATTTATCTAAAAACTCCGACTTCTTGGTCTTAATTGGTGCATTAAAAAGTCGGAGTTTTGCGGTTAGTTTCCTGATGTATCAAAGGAACTGAGCAAAACTCCGACTTTTGGTTAAAAGTTAGGCGATCGCCCTATTTCTTTGTTTCTAGCACTTCTTCTACATCCAGGATAGTTTCCGTTGCCGGGGGACTGGCTTCAGTCGGTATAGATACGGATGATTCGTCAGGTTGATTTCTTTTCGAGAAGCCCCAAATGAAGATCAGGGCGATCGCAGAAACCATCACCCATTCCGGGGGGACGA
>JBBIQC010000549.1:1311-3817 GCA_037442585.1 Oscillatoriales cyanobacterium bin_317 | reverse complement strand
GATCTGCCTCACTCCAACTGCTTCGATTCCGACTTTTTCAGCAAGCCCTAAATATCAGGACTTTTTAAACATCCTCTGAATCCTGCCTTTTCCAGGACGGTCTGGCAAAAAGATCAGTAGCTTTACTTAAAAAATGGCTGGTTTACAAAACCTGAGCCAGCAAAATCCGTATTTCTTCGATTACCTCCTGCATCATTTATTTACTGATCAATCATTAATCTAAAAAGAAGTTAGAGGTTTTTCTATATTTAATTAGAAAATATCAGAATTAACCCAATCCTTCTTTGAAAATCTTCCAGGGAGAGGGGTACAACCCCCTTTTGCAAAGAATTTTTATTTCTGTATAGTCAGACTAGAACGCTATGAATTGCCCCTTTTTGCCTAAAAAAATGAGCCATTTCGAGCATGGATTGTAATCACCTGATCCAATTAATGAAGTCATCCAATGGCCTGGTACAGTAAACCGTTGTCAGATAATTCATTGAACTTGTTGATGATTTCTAGAGGATATGTAGACAACTCTGGTTATTCTAAATCCCTAACATCTGTCACTGGGAAGGTGGAGTCAGTAGGCAGAATGTAAGTTAGCGGCCATTTGGAATACTAGACTAATCTACTCATAATTCTTTCAAAGCATGACTGAGCCGCACTCATCAGGCGGCTGGTCTTTAGAAGAGTGTTTGAGGAGAAAAAAAGGGATGTCAAGAGATGCCCTTGTTGTTGGAATTAGTACCTATCAATATCTACCGGCATTGAATGCACCAGCCCAGGATGCCGAGGCGATCGCGTCCCAGTTAGAAACCTATGGGGATTTTCGGATCGCCCGGTTGCCGGAAATTGTGCAATCCGACAAGTTGCGAGTTGGGGTGAAAACTCCCGTTACCCTGATGGAACTGGAAGCCGCCCTGGTGAAATTATTCAAACCCAAAGGCAACAATATTCCTCACACCGCGCTGTTTTATTACTCTGGACATGGCTTACAAAAAGAGGCCGGCATTCATGAAGGGTATCTGGCTACCAGTGATGCCAATCCAGCCGCCAATTTCTTTGGCTTATCCCTGTTCTGGTTGCGGCGCTTGCTACAAGAAAGTCCGGTTCGCCAGAGAATTGTGTTGCTGGATTGTTGCCATAGCGGTGAAATTCTCAACTTTTTAGAAGCCGACCCAGGGGCACGATCGGGTACCGATCGCCTCTTCATGGCGGCTTCACGCGACTACGAATCGGCCTACGAATCGCTGACAGGCCACTACAGCGTTTTCACTCAGGCGGTGTTGGAGGGTCTGGATCCCCGCCGTATGCCCAACGGTACTGTAACCAACTACGCCCTTACCGATTGGGTCAGTACCGCGCTCAAGGGAGAATCCCAGCAACCCTTGTTTGAGAATTCTGGTAGTGAAATCATTCTCACCCAATGTCAGGGGCCACTCACCGTCATTAATAGCAGCATCTCGGAGGAAGTTTGCCCCTATCGGGGTTTGGAACCATTTGATGAAACTCATGCGGATTACTTTTTTGGCCGGGAAACGCTGACAGATCAGCTATTAGACAAGTTGAAGTCCAGCCAGTTTTTAGCGGTCGTTGGGGCTTCTGGCAGCGGCAAATCTTCTCTGGTACGGGCCGGTTTAGTTCACAAGCTGCAACGGGGGCAAACTATTTCGGGCAGTAATCACTGGCAAGCTCGCATCATTACGCCAACCGACTATCCGTTTAAAAGTCTGACAAATGCCTTTGTTAATCCGGATGCCTCTCCTGTCGATCGCGCTGAGCAGTTGCGCCGAGCAGAACTGTTGTTGCAGGAAGGGGGCAGCGGCTTTTCCCAATTGATCCGGGCCAGCCTGATGTCGGAGGCCAACAAACAATCCCGCCTGGTGCTGATTATCGATCAGTTCGAGGAGGTGTTTACCCTGTGCCAGGGGCCTCATGCCGAGCATGAACGTCACCGATTTTTCAATTGCCTGTTGGCGGGGTTACGGGAAGTGGGCGATCGCTTCAGTGTGGTGATCGTGCTGCGGGCGGACTTTTTCAGCAAATGTTCCTTCTACCGCGCTTTATCGGAGCAGATGGAAGCCAATCTGGTGATGGTAACGCCCCTCACCTATGAGCAAATCAAAGCCTCGATTCTCAAACCCGCTGAAAAGGTCGGGCTGGTGTGTGAACCCAACCTGGTTTACAACATCCTCTTAGATGTTGTCGGTGCGCCCGGTGAACTCCCCCTGCTGCAATACACCCTGCTGGAACTCTGGCATCGGCGGCAGCAGGATCCCAATGGCGGTTCCTCCCGCTTAACCCTGGATGCCTATACCGAACTGGGAGGAGTCCGGGGAACCTTGCAAAAACGGGCTGATGAACTCTTTTACAGTCTGAGTTTAGAAGAACAACAGATCGCCAAGCGCATTTTCATCGCTTTAACTCAACTGGGAGAAGGCACGGAAGATACCCGCCGCCGGGTGTTGAAGTCAGAACTCGTCAGCCCCCAATTTTCAGCCGATCTGGTCGAGCAGGTACT
>JBBIQC010000549.1:0-1281 GCA_037442585.1 Oscillatoriales cyanobacterium bin_317 | reverse complement strand
GCACCGGCCAACGGGCATCAAGAACGCATTGATCAACGGCTGGCAAATATGTCAACGGCACTGCGTCTGGCTCAGATTGCTCGTCGTAAGTCACCTGCTTTACCCGCAACGCCCAGCCAGAAGCTTGCCCTTCCTGCCAAACAGACCCTGTTGGACAGAGGGTATAACGTAAACATTGCCCGTATTTCTCACAATGCAAATCTGGAACAGTTTCAGGGTGTATCGGGACGGGGGACTGAATCCTGTCAGGAAACCGTGGACATTGCTCATGAAGCCTTGATCCGCAACTGGTCACTGCTCCGCTCCTGGTTGGATGAAAATCGGGAGATGTTACGACGACAACGGCAGATTGAACGATCGGCCCGCGAGTGGAATGCCGCCAATCAACCCCACTCGCCGGAATATCTGCTGCACGGAAATCGCCTACTGGACGCGGAAGACTATCTCAACCACTATCCTAATGAGTTGTCTGGGCTGGCTCAGCGGTTTATCTCGGTCAGTCAGGAGGAGAGCCGTCGTACTCGTCGGGAAGTGCGTTTACTGCAATTCACAATTCCCAGTGCGCTGTTTTTTGCCCTGGGCATTACGTTTTTTCAGTATCAGGTGGCTTTACACAACCAGGCAGAAAAGGACTATCAGTTACGGGTTTCTACCTCCCGGCAATGGTCTGCGATCGCCCAATCTATCTTGCAGGAACCCGATGGCGATCCCAACACCGCTTTACTGATTAGCCGTCTTGCTGCCGAGCGGGGGCATACCTATGAGGCCGAAGCCAGTCTCCGAGCCGCCCTCCAGAAGCTACGCTTACAAGCAACATTTAATGCAGGAGAGAAGCCGATCAGCCATCTGGCACTGAGTCCCGATCGCAATTGGCTGGCCTCTCTGGAACAGGGGAACACGATTCGTCTGTGGTCGCTGGCGGCTCAGAAAGTGGAACGGGTGTTGCAGTGGTATGAGGGAGAAGAGCAGAGAAATGATCAGGGATCTGAGCAGGCAGGAGATGGGGGAGGACAAAAAAATTCCCCTGCTGCAGGCATGATTGCTTTTTCGGCAGATGGTAAGGCTTTGGTGGTGGTGGCTCATCGAACAGCTCAGGTCAAAATCTGGTCGGTGGAATCTGGAAAACAGCAATTCCAGTTGGGAGGATTTCAAGCTCCAATTACCCAGATCGCTCTCAGCCCAGATGGTAAGTGGATTGCGGCGGCCAGTGAAGATCGCACGATTCAAGTATGGCAGATGCAGACCGGGCAATTGCAGAGCCAGTTTTCCCAACCGATCGCC
>JBBIQC010000548.1:688-3820 GCA_037442585.1 Oscillatoriales cyanobacterium bin_317 | reverse complement strand
GGAGGGCAGATCTGGAAGTGATGATTGTCGAACTGCCCCCACCCTTTCTTTTCACTCCCAGACCAATTCTGGAAACGACAGGGAATGGGCTGCTCAAAAGTGTGTTGTTGACCGTTAAGCAGCGTCTGGCGCACCAGCTTGTGTCTGACTATCAGTTGTGGGCCAATACTCAAAGTCTGGAAGAGACTCCTCTGCAATCGGGTGTCCTATTGCCTAACAACAGCCCAACCATCTAGGTTACGGCTTTATCCCTTCACTCCTTTACTCCTTCACCCTCCCCTCCTGTCAATTGGGCAGTTGGGACGCACCTGGCAGGGGCCGAAAGAGGTGCGGTGGTAAGGTGAGGGGCCAAATTGTTGGAGTGCCCGTCGGTGGGCAGGGGTGCCATAGCCTTTATTGCTGGCCAGGTCGTACTGAGGGTAACGAATTGCAAGGCGAGAGATTAATTGATCCCGCCAGACTTTAGCAATGATGCTGGCGGCGGCGATCGCCAGAGAAGTTTGATCTCCCTTAACCAGAGTTTGCTGAGGTACTGCCAATCCAGGAATCCTTTGATTGCCGTCAATTAAACATAAATCTGGCTGAACTTTTAGTCGCAGAACTGCCCGCTTCATCGCCAGGAGAGAAGCCTGCAAAATGTTCATGCGATCGATTTCCCGAACTGAGGCATACCCAATTCGACAATCCACTGCCAAAGCTTTGATCTGATCTGCTAGATGCTGACGTTGGAGGGCTGACAGTTGCTTACTATCGGTGACTCCCGCCAGAGTCAGATCTGCTAGAGCAGCATCTGGCAAAATCACAGCCGCTGCAACTACTGGCCCAAACAGACAACCCCGCCCCACCTCATCGACCCCAGCCACAATTCCTGAGGAACTTTGCTCCAGGATTAAGCCCGGAATTTCTGGCTGGTCGGTTAATTTCCGCCTCCTGGATGGCATCGCTTACTCAGAAACGGTAGCTGAAGAACGGCGACGACGGCGACGGAGTGGACCATTCTCTGATTGCTCCGCTTCTAAATCGGTCTGTACAGCTTCAGGTTCTGGTAGGGACTCAGATGGAGCGGGAGCCGCGATCGCTTCCCTCTCAAGGTTTCCATCTTCACCTTGGGTTTTATTTTTCAGGATTGGCGCATTGGAGCTGACAGGGGCTGGCGATCGTGGAGATTCTCCAGGCAACACAACTGATACCACCGCTGACTGAGGATTTTTCAGTTCTTGTTGAGTCAGCACCAGAGGAGAAATTCCCATCCAGGCGTAAACATCCTGTTCGTCGGGGGTCATTTCCACAGTCACCAATTCGGGTGGTTCGGTAGAACGGGGTTCCCGTCTTCCCCGACCCCGCTTTTCTTCCAGCCCACTTTCCACGGGGGCGGCACTGTCCTTCTCGTAGGTCGTGGTTTGCAGCGCATCCATTTCGCGATCGGGGCCACTATCTCGCCGTCCCCGGCCTCGTCGTCCTCGGCCCACAGGTTCCGGTCTGGATTTACTCTCCGGTGGCTCTTCTCCATCTATCCCAGGCTCTGGCCCACCGTTGCCGCCCTCAAAGGCGTGGGTACGGCCCTCTTCCCAGGAGCCTCGGCCTCTTTCCCGACTGAGATCCTCGCCCACCCGACGGCGGCGACGGCGGCGGTTATTCGAGGCAGCATCCTGATACCCTGACTGGCTCACGGCCTCAGCTAAATCATCTCCTTCTTCATCCTCCCGGTCTTCCCAGGGAAATTCGGTGGGTAAAGGAATATCTGGTAAATCCCGGCCTCTGCTGCCCCGATCGAAGGATCGAGATTCCCGCAGAGCTGTAACGGCAGGTCTTTCTGTCCCTTCCTCCGATGGCTCTGGTTCTCCAGGTAAGTGAACCAGATGCCCCGTTCCTCCACAGGCTGGACAGGGACGACCGAATAATTCATAAATGTTTTTTCCTTGCCGCTTGCGAGTTAATTCAACCAGTCCCAGTTCTGATAATTGAGCAATTTGGGGTCGGGCTTTGTCGGCTCGTAGTGCCCGGTTGAAGTGTTCTAAAACCTGAAGCTGGTCGCGGCGGGAATCCATATCAATGAAGTCCACGATGATCACACCAGCAATATTGCGTAACCGGAGCTGACGAGCCACCTCAGTGGCCGCTTCGCAATTTGTCCAGAGTACAGTTTCGCGGGCTGTGGCCGATCGCGTGAAGGAACCGGAGTTCACATCAATTACGGTCAGCGCTTCGGTGCGTTCAATGATGATGTAACCCCCAGAGGGCAAGTCTACTCTGGGTTTCAGGGCTTCTCGAATCGCGGCATTGACCCGGAAGTATTCCAGAACGGGGATGCGATCGCGGTGCTGGTCGATCAGTACTCCCTGAGGCAGTTTACCCGCTCCCCAGTTGAGCAAATGTTGCTTCACCCGTCTCAACCCCGTATGGGAATCGACGACAATCCGGTTGACATCACTGCTATAAACATCCCGTAACACCCGTTGAATAAAGTCATCATCCCGATTCAGCAATGCAGGGGCACGAGTAATACTGGCTTCCTGGCAAATGTCTACCCATTGTTTCTGTAGCGCTTCCAGATCCTCAATGATGGCATCTTCGGGCATCCCTTCCGCCTCGGTTCTGACTACCAGCCCCATCCCTTGAGGTTTGATCAGAATGGCCAGGGCACGTAATCGATTTCGTTCATTTTCGTTGCGAATCCGTCGGGAAAGGTTGACTCCTTTACCACTCGGCATCAAAACCAGATAACGGCCTGGCAAGGAGATATTTCCGGTGAGCCGTGGCCCTTTATTGCCTGTTGGCTCTTTCATCACCTGAACCAGCACCTTCTGCTGGGGCCGCAGCAACTCGGTAATGGAACCTGCTGCCCGTTGCAAGCGCAGTGGCCCTAAGTCGCTGACATGAATGAACCCATTGCGCTCGGCATCTCCGATATTGACAAAGGCAGCATCAATTCCGGGCAGAACGTTTTCTACCACTCCTAAATAAACATCACCAACCTGATGGGTTCCTGTCGCAACAATAAGCTCTTGAATCTGATCTTCTGAAAATACGGCAGCAATGCGATGCTGTTCCGCGATAATAATTTGCTTCGGCATTCAATTTCCTCAAATTTTGGCGATCGC
Source organism: Oscillatoriales cyanobacterium bin_317 (assembly GCA_037442585.1). GTDB lineage: Bacteria > Cyanobacteriota > Cyanobacteriia > Leptolyngbyales > Leptolyngbyaceae > Leptodesmis. Next base: position 719 of record JBBIQC010000548.1, on the reverse strand, counting down.
AAGGGAGTCTAAGTTCCCATTAACCTCTCTA
>JBBIQC010000548.1:0-640 GCA_037442585.1 Oscillatoriales cyanobacterium bin_317 | reverse complement strand
GAAGGGGTTAAGACAGCCTGGAAGTACCTAGCCACAACAAATGACAACTGAGCCAAATAACTGTTGCTCTAAACCTGACCATCCTTCACTTTTGGCGATCAAGCTTTGTTCATTAGTAGAAAGCTTAGTCAAGCAAGCTGTGCCCAATAAAATGACTGGCTATAGAGCGGTTCCCCAGGAACTTTCAGTCAGCAACAGCTTCTGTTGAAATGCATTATAGCGTGTGGAGCTTCGTAAGCCACGAAAATTCAAAAATCAATAAAGAAGGAGTAGCACAAGGAAGTTTTAAGTTTTAAGTGCTCAATGCTCAGTTGGAGTCTGACTTAAAACTCAAAACTGAGTACTCAACACTAACCAGAGGTTTTAGGTGCCAGGATTGGCCAGCAATAAGTTTTCTCGATGGACGTGAAGCAGTTGTAATTCTTGACCGGAAACTTGTTCCAACATTTTTACAACATGGTCAGGACGGAGTAGGGTGCCGTCGTTGCGACAACTGCCCGTATAGCGGAGGGAGATGGAGGGGTTGGGGGTTGGGGATTGGGAATTAGGGGTTGAGGAAGGTGAGGAAGATAGGGAAGGGCAATTTGAAGTGCTTTGGCTTGCATCTGGTGGGGTTAACTGGAGGGTGAACAGGCGATCG
>JBBIQC010000547.1:0-3834 GCA_037442585.1 Oscillatoriales cyanobacterium bin_317 | reverse complement strand
CGGAGTACCTGCACCCCAGAAAAATGCACCACAATTTCCATTTCTTCCCTGGACTTGGGCGGCGTTTGTTCGCCGATCACCATCAACACCGGGACAGGCAGCGGTTGGAAGTAGTCAATAAACTGCATGCGATCGCGCACCGGATCCAGTGCCCCTGTCACGAAAGCGACTGAGGCAAAGCGTGCCCCCCGTCCACGACTGGCCTGCCATTTCTCCGTCATCAAAGAACGGGTAATATGTTTGGGATCAGCGTACACATGCCGCTGATACATCCAGCGCAGAAACCAGGGTAGGGTATTCAGAAAATAGAGGAACTGGCCCAGGATGGGCAGCCGGACGATTTGCTGGAGTACCTTGTAAGCCTTGCGATGCTCTCCCATAGCTGTGGGTAAGGGGCCGCGCCAGGTCGGAGCCGTGAGGATGACGTAAGACCAGGGGGCAGGCGATTGTTGGGCTAACTGCATCACATAACCCGCGGCATGGCCACCTGCAATCACCACCACCGGATCGGAGAACTGAGATCGGACGAAACTGCGTAAAAATCCGTGGTACACGGCAGGTTGATAGTCAATGCCAGGGCGATCGGATTCGCCAAAACCGGGCCAATCCACAGCAATTACCTGAAACCGCTCGGCCAACTGGGCGGCCAGACTCCGCATTTCGGCCCGACTGGAAACCGTACTGAAGGCAGGCAGCAGCAGAATCGGCTGTCCCTCCCCTAAGACCTCATAAATCACCGAAACTGGTTTGCCTTTCCAGTTCCAGACATACGTTTGAACAGTACCACCAATTCCTAAGCTGACGGACGATCGCGACATAAAAGATTGACTGGCAGACACACGACAATAGTTAGGTGGGCGCTAATAATCTATCGCTGATCGGTACACCAGGGATATAGGTCTTTTCCCACAACCTTAAGTTTATCGGTCAAAATAGGCAGAAGTGGAAAGAGCGATCGCACCATAACAGAATACGTGTACCGTGAAGGAGCATAATCATGCCACAGGCAAAACAAGGGGATACGGTCAAGGTTCATTACACCGGCAAGCTAGATGATGGCACGGTGTTTGACTCTTCCCAGGAACGGGAGCCTTTGGAGTTCACCATTGGCACAGGCAGCATTATCCCTGGCTTTGAACAAGCGGTGATTGGCATGTCACCGGGCGAATCGAAAACGGAAGTGATCCCACCCGATCGCGCCTATGGCCCCTACCTGGAAGAAATGGTCTTACAGATCGAACGTCAACAACTCCCAACCGATCTGGATCCGGAGGTGGGTCAGCAACTGCAACTGCAACATCCCACGGGCGAAGTGATCCCTGTGATCATTACAGACGTATCATCATCTACAATCACTCTGGATGCCAACCATCCCCTCGCAGGCGAAGACCTCACGTTTGATATTCAACTGGTTGCGATCGCTTAATGAGCAATCGAGGCAGAAGGCAGAGGGCAGAAGAAAAAATCTATCTTCATGGTTAAGACCGAGTCTGGGTCATGAGGGGCTTCCTGACTTTTCTGCCTTCTTCTCTCTGGCAAGCCTGTTAAACCAAGTCCAGCTAGAGAACAGGAGTTTTCCCATAAGAGAAACTATGGTTCTGGACTTGGACAAGGTTTAAATCAATAACATTGAAGAATTTTGTGGGATCAGTAGATTGCAAATCATGATTTTGTTCCCCCCTAGAGCACATCCCGTTCAGGCATTGCGTTACGCTCTCTAAGATTTCTCAGTGACTGTCTGTGGATATAGGCTCAGTGACTATCTGTGGATATAGGCCGAGTTGCTTGGCCAATTCCCGCGCAACATGCACCAGGAACCGGGCGGCATCAGGATTGTCATTATGGGCAAACCCGGAGGCTACTTGCACCATAATTTGCACCAGATCGGCATTCAGCAATTCAGGATGGGCATCTAGTACTTCAGGTTCCTGCCCATTAGGACATTGCAGCAGTTGTTCAATCAGACGAATGTAGGGATCTTGCTGAAGCTCTTCCATCATCTTAGGAACCTTTTGGGGTAATGAATTCCTCCTATCCTACGGGAGGTCATTCTCAGCCTTCTGCCTGCTATTAGCTCAGTACTCGATCGCTTGATTTAGCCTTCTACCGTACTTTCAGAAAAAGTTCAGGTTGGGGGTCGGGAATATTCTGGTATGGTTTATGGGCATAAATAGAACTCAACTCAGCGGATTGCTAATCTCTCATCCAGTCTCGTCCAACTGGCAGGGCCATCTGGAACTCGCCTATGGTCGTGTGGGTCAGGCCACGCAGATGATCCACAGCCACATGCAGGCTCCTTTGAAAGTGCAGCGATCGCTCTATCCCGAAGGGGAAGAAATTTGTCATACCGTGATGTTGCATATGGCTGGGGGCATTGTGGGGGGCGATCGGCTAGCAGTCAAGGTTCATCTACAGCCGGAAGCTCAGGTCTTGATGACCACCGCCGCCGCCAACAAAATCTACCGCACCAATGGCCAGGAAGCCCAACAGACGATCCAGATTCAGGTTGCCGCCGCCGCCTGCCTGGAATGGTTGCCCCAGGAAACGATCGTATTTGACCAGGCCCTGTATCGTCAGGCAACCCGGATTGAATTAGCTCCCGGTGCCCAGTGGCTGGGTTGGGAGTTGACCCGCTTTGGCAGAACGGCACGGGGAGAACAGTTTTTGGCTGGAGAGTGGCGATCGCACACGGAAGTCTGGCAACAGGGAAAGCCGCTCTGGATCGATCGCCAGTGGTTGCCAGGGAGCCAGGAAACTTTTTACAGTCCGCACGGCTTGACGGGATGTCCGATAGTGGGCAGCTTTGCCTACGTGGGACAGGACGTGTCCCCCGACCTGGTGGAACAGGCCAGAGCGTTGTGGCAGGGCGATCGCGGTGAAGCAGGAGTAACCCGATTGATGGCTGGTTTACTGTGTCGCTACCGGGGTGCCTCTACAATGGCAGCACGCCAATGGTTAATCGCCGTCTGGCAACTGGTAAGAAAAACGTATCTGCATCGTTCGACTTGTATTCCCAGAGTCTGGCAACTTTAGCATCGGGAGTGATTGAGAATGCAACTCACGCCTCAAGAAAAGGACAAATTGTTAATTTTTACCGCGGCCTTGTTGGCTGAACGTCGCAAGGAGCGGGGGTTGAAGCTGAACTATCCCGAATCGATCGCCTACATTACAGCAGCCGTGCTGGAAGGTGCGAGGGATGGCCGCAGCGTAGCGGATTTAATGAGCTATGGAGCAACCCTGTTGAAACGAGAAGACGTGATGGACGGGGTGCCGGAAATGATTCATGAAGTGCAGGTGGAAGCGACCTTTCCTGATGGCACAAAGTTAGTGACAGTGCATAATCCCATTCGCTAAATGTAGCCCATGATGCTCACCGATCGCCTCCTGTTGGTTCCCCACTGACAGATTCAACGCAGTGAGCATCGGCCAGAGAGGACGAAAGCACGATGAAAGTAGCCTTTGTCATCTACAAAGAAAATATTCGTCAGCAAATGGATGATCAAACCAACTAGGAGATAGACAATGATTCCCGGAGAAATGTTTGTTGAAGAGGGTGACATTGAACTGAATGCAGGCCGAGCAACCGTAACAATCACGGTGGCGAATACGGGCGATCGTCCTATTAAAGTCGGTTCCCACTTCCACTTCTATGAGGTCAACAATGCGCTGCGGTTCGATCGCGAACAGGCTCGTGGGATGCGCTTAGATATTCCCGCTGGTACGGCAGTCCGGTTTGAACCGGGCGATGAAAAAGTCGTCAATCTAGTTGCATTGGCTGGTAGTCGGGAAGTGTATGGTCTCAACAACAGAATTAACGGGCCGCTGTAACCACCT
>JBBIQC010000546.1:0-3849 GCA_037442585.1 Oscillatoriales cyanobacterium bin_317 | reverse complement strand
CATCCACCCCCTTTTATGCCTTCTCCTACTACTCCCTTCGATCGCCTCTCCCAAACCCTGAGCCAAATCATTGTGGGGCAGAATTCCCTGGTGCAACAATTAATGGTGGCTTTATTAGCCGGGGGCCATGTGATTTTGGAAGGGGTGCCGGGGACGGGCAAAACGTTGACGGTAAAGGCGATCGCGCAACTGATTCAAGCGGAGTTTCGACGTATCCAACTCACCCCAGATGTGCTGCCCTCGGATATTTTAGGGACGAATATTTTTGACCTGAACACGCGCAATTTCATACTGAAAAAAGGCCCAATTTTCACCCAGGTACTGCTGGCAGACGAAGTGAACCGTACTCCTCCGAAAACGCAGGCGGCCCTGCTGGAAGCCATGGAAGAACAACAGGTAACCCTGGATGGGCAAAGTTTGCCGCTGTCTGAGCTATTTTGGGTAATTGCCACTCAGAATTCCCTGGAGTTTGAAGGCACCTATCCCCTGCCGGAAGCTCAATTGGATCGGTTTTTGTTCAAACTGCTGGTGGACTATCCAGACCCGCAAGCAGAACGGCAGATGCTGTTACAGAGTCAGGCCGGATTGCAAACTAAACGACTGGACTTGGCACAACTGCAACCCATTCTGTCCGTTGGACAAATTCTGGCCGCACGGGAGGCGATTCGGGCCGTGACAGTAACGGATGCCCTGGTGGATTATTTGCTGGCTTTGGTGCAGCGATCGCGACAGCACCCCGACTTGTCGCTGGGAGCCTCCCCCCGTGCCGGAGTTGCATGGTTGCAGGCCAGCAGAGCACAGGCTTGGCTATCCCATCGGGATTTTGTCACCCCGGATGATATCAAAACTGTTGCCCCTGCTATTCTGCGACATCGCCTGATTTTGCGTCCTGAAGCTCAGCTAGATGGCCTGCAAGTAGATGGTGTGATCCAAACGTTGCTGAGTCAGGTTGCGGTGCCCCGCTAAAGAGCACCTGGGCCAACTGTTATTCTTCTCCAGCCTCTTCATCCAGCACAGCCGCTACTGCTGCGATCTCCCCAGCAGGTTGATCGTCCGTTAGAGAGGTTTCATCGGAGGAGTCTTCATTGGCGAGCGGAACCAGAGTCACAGCAACAATTTCGTCATCCTCGTCTAACCGTTGCAGACGAACCCCCGAAGCAGCACGGGACTGGCAGGAAATGGCACTAATGGGCTGACGAATGATAATGCCCCGATTCGTCACCATCATCAGTTCATCGCCCGTATTAACAATCCGGAGGGCCGCCATGCGATCGCCTGCCTTGCGGAACTTCGTTGCGACAATTCCCATGCCTGCCCGATTTTGTAGCCGGAACTGAGCGACTGGAACCCGTTTGCCATAGCCCCCCGCTGTTACCGTGAGCATCCAGGGGTCAGTAGGAACAGTGGCTTCCAGGGTTTCTTCTTCGGTCGTTTCGTCTTCCGTACCGCTATCCACTTCCAGAGCAGAAGCCAGGTTGGCCACGATGTCACTGGGTAAAATATCCAACCCAATCAAACTATCACCCTGTCGTAGAGCCATTGCCCGCACGCCGCGAGTGGCTCGTCCCAGAGGCCGGAGTTGCTCATGGTTGGCCCGGAAGTGAATGGATTTACCCTGGCTGGAACCAATGATGATCGTGTCTTCAGCACGAGCGCGGCGTACCCAGCGGAGTTGATCCCCTTCTTCCAACGAAATGGCAATCAAACCGTTTGCCCGAATATTGCTGAAGGCTGCCAGAGCAGTCTTTTTGATGTAGCCCTTGGAAGTCAGCATCACCAGATACTCATCCTCCGTGAATTCGGTGACAGGAATGATAGATGTGATTTTTTCATCCACGGGAATAGGCAACAGTTGCACGATCGGGGTGCCGCGAGAGGTGCGGGAACCTACCGGAATCTGATAAGCCCGGAGGCAGTACACAACACCGCGATCGCTGAAGAACAGCACACTGTCATGATCGCGCAGAGCCAGAAAATGCTCAACGGCATCATCCTCCTTCATCCGGGTACCGGCTTTACCGCGTGTGGCCCGGTTCTGGGACTCGAAGGTATTGAGGGGCATGCGTTTGATGTAGCCCTGTTCGGTCAGCAAAATCACCGCCCGTTCGTTGGCAATCAGATCGGCATCCGCGAGTTCATCTTCTGACTGCTCGATCACCGTGCGGCGGGGAGTGGCATGGCTGGCCTTCAGTTCATTCAGTTCCGTTTCAATAATGCTGAGAATGCGTTCTCGACGGGCCAGAATGTCTTGCAGATCAGCAATCTGGCGTTGCAAGTCTTCATGCTCCTGATGAATTTTCTCCGCTTCCAGAGCGGTCAGCCGCCGCAGTTGCATTTGCAGAATTGCATCTGCTTGTGTTTCTGACAGTTCGTACTGTTCAATCAGTTGCTGACGGGCGGTGGGGGCATCAGCGGCATGACGAATCGTTTCAATAATGGCATCCAGATTCGCCAGAGCCACCAGTAACCCCTGCAGAATGTGGTCGCGTTCTTCGGCTTTCCGCAGTTGATACTGAGTCCGGCGCGTAATCGTTTCGATGCGAAAGTTGAGGAAAACGTTGAGGAATTGCTTTAAGGTCAGCAGTTGGGGTTCGCCGTTCACCAGGGCCAGCATATTGGCCCCAAAGTTGGCCTGCAGGGGCGTTTGCTTGTAAAGATTATTCAGGACTACACGGGGATAGGCATCGCGTTTCAGTTCAATCACGATCCGCATCCCATCGCGATCGCTCTCATCCCGAATATCCGCAATTCCTTCCAGCCGGCGCTCATTCACCATCTCGGCAATCCGTTCAATCAAAGCTGCCTTATTGGTCTGGTAGGGCAATTCGGTGATGATAATTGCTTCTCGATCGGGTCTGCCGCGATGGGAAATGGTTTCGATCGTCGCCACACCCCGCATAATGATCGAACCCCGTCCGGTTGTATAAGCTTCCCGGATGGCACTGGTACCGAGAACTTGGGCACCTGTGGGGAAATCTGGCCCTGGCACGTACCGCATCAATCCCTGATCCGTAATTTCGGGATTGTGAATTAAGGCAATCAGCCCATCAATCAACTCTCCCAGATTATGCGGTGGGATATTGGTGGCCATCCCCACAGCAATTCCCGAAGAGCCGTTGAGCAATAATTGGGGAATGCGGGCAGGTAGAACGATCGGTTCTTGCTGGGAACCATCAAAGTTATCGACAAAATCGACTGTTTCCGATTCGATATCCTGCAACATGGCATCCCGCGTCAGGGGGCGGAGACGGCACTCGGTATATCGCATCGCCGCGGGAGGGTCATTATCCACCGAGCCAAAGTTGCCGTGGCCGTCAATCAGTGGAGATCGCATGGAAAAATCCTGAGCCATTCGCACCAGGGCATCATAAACCGCCGTATCACCGTGGGGGTGGTATTTACCTAACACTTCCCCCACCACACGAGCACACTTCCGAAACGGGCGATCGGGAGCCAACCCCAATTCATGCATGGCATAGAGGATGCGACGATGTACAGGCTTGAGGCCATCCCTGGCATCGGGAAGCGCCCGCCCAACGATCACACTCATGGCGTATTCCAGGTAAGACCGCTGCATTTCGTTGCGTAGATCCGTGGGGATGATGCGATCCTGAGGCGGCTCCTGGGAAAAAGTCATACTTTAAGGCACTCTGGTAAGGGGATAGTGCAGCGCCAATTGCAAGGCAGAACTAGGACAGCTATGATACCGCCCCGATCGCTCCGCGAAAAAGCGCTCAATAACCCGTAAATTGTATCATAGAAGGGCCATTCTCGTGGGGAGATCGGGCCTTGAATTGGGATTCCAAATAAAGCGAATGCTGTTGCCAGTGGGCGATCCTTCCAGTTGAC
>JBBIQC010000545.1:1981-3852 GCA_037442585.1 Oscillatoriales cyanobacterium bin_317 | reverse complement strand
GGTCGTTTTCCGATCAGAGAAACTCCGGTTCTGGACTTGGACAAGGTTTAATTCACCAAATCCATAAGGATTCTGTGAATTCGTTATCCTGGCTATATCTCCCTAATCCCCAACCCCCAACCCCCAACCCCCAATCCCCAATTCCTAATCCCCTTCCTCCTATGCCCATCACCACTCAACAGTTAATTCGCTTCAAGCAAGAAGGTCGTGCGATCGCTGCATTAACCGTTTGGGATTATGCGCTGGCCCAAATTTTAGATGAAGCGGGAGTTGATTTACTGCTGGTAGGAGACTCTCTGGGCATGGCGATCCTGGGATACGACACCACCTTACCCGTAACCCTGGATGAGATGATCCATCATGCCAAGGCTGTCCGGCGGGGCACCAGGCGAGCCTTATTGGTTGCCGATCTACCGTTTATGACTTATCAGGAAAGTGTAGAGCAGGCATTTCATTCTGCAGGACGACTATTGAAAGAGGCTGGGGTACAGGCTGTCAAGCTAGAAGGTGGCCATCCGACTGCAATTACAACGGTGGCTCGTCTGGTCGAAGCGGGAATTCCCGTCATGGGTCATGTCGGATTAACCCCTCAATCTGTCCACCAGTTGGGCTATCGGCAACAGGGGGTTGCCCAGGAAGCGGGAGAAAAGATTTTATTGCAGGCGATCGCTTTAGAACAGGCCGGAGCCTTTGCGATCGTCCTGGAACATATTCCCAGCGACCTGGCCTGTCAGATTACCCAAAAATTGATGATTCCCACGATCGGCATTGGGGCAGGGCCGCACTGTGATGGGCAAGTGCTTGTTACTTCTGATGTTCTGGGGTTATCGAACCGCCAACCGCCCTTTGCTAAGGTGTATGCAAATTTGCGCGAGGCGATCGCCCAGGCCGTTGGGGAATACGCATCGGAGGTGAGAGCGCGATCATTTCCAGATAACACACCTTTCTAGTCAAGGGATTTGTGCTTGCTTTTGTACGGCATCCTGACCCAGTTGTACAGTTACATCAGAGTTTAAATCGCCGGTTCCTTCTACCCGAACTTCCCCAAAGCCAAGTACCTTACGGATGGCCTCAGCAGTTTCCAGATCTCCCTGTTGGGCAACGATGCGAGTCACAGTTAACGGTTCCCCATAAGGGTCAGTGACGATGACATTGCTGTAGCCTGCGTGCTGAAGACGTTGCAGGATGTTCTGCGGAGATGATTGCTGGGTGCTGTCCTGAATCGAAACTCTTACCTGATTGGGAACGATGGTCGTGGCTGTTTGAGTTCCCACATTAAAGTGTTGTGCCATCATTGTTTGAATGCGATTGCTATCGGCTAACCAGTAGCTGGTGCCATAGGTTGCGATGTCACCGTACTGACCTGGCACGATCATCATTTGCATACTGGAGCGATCGATATGGGTGGCAAATCCCAGGAGTGCCATCAGCTCCTCAATCGTAAGATTTGTGTCAATGTGCGATCGAATAACAGACAAAATTTGGGGAAAGCGAGTCAGTGTTGCTGGATTCAAAGCCTGATCAGAGAGGGCACGAAACACCATCTGCTGCCGCTGAATCCGGCCAATGTCTCCCAACGCATCATGGCGAAAGCGCAGTAGTTGCAGAACCTGATCTCCATTCAGGTGTTGTTTGCCCGCTTTTAAATTGACATATAGGTGCTGACTTTCATCGGTGTACTTCATGTCCTTGGGAACGTAAACCGTCAGACCACCCAGGGCATCTACCAGGGCTTGAACCCCCTGCACGTTAATGGTGATATAGCGATCGATGCCTACCCCTTCCAGTAGTTGGCTCACTGTTTTAGCACTCAGGGCTGGCCCACCATTGGCATTCGCTTCGTTAATTTTGCCAATTCCATAACCGGGAAC
>JBBIQC010000545.1:0-1968 GCA_037442585.1 Oscillatoriales cyanobacterium bin_317 | reverse complement strand
ATTGAGTGAATCACCATTTTTTTGGTTTCTGGGTTAAACCGAAGCAATAACATCGTATCGGTTAATCCCTCAAAGGAGTTGATCAGAGCATGATAGCCCAGCTTCTGCACCCGACCTGAATCATCTGCTACGTCATCGGTCAGGACTTTGGCTCCCAGCACCAGAATATTCACAGGACGGCTGAGATCGGGCAACTGCAGGTTATTAACCTTGGAAAGTTCGCCTTTAGAAAATACAGCCGCTTCCTGAGGGGTCAGCTTACGCTGCATCAGAGGGGTACTGGCCATTGTGATGGCTAGCAGTGCTCCTGCCGTGGCTGACAGCATGGCAGCCCCGACCAGTCCGATCGACAGCCATAGCCAGCGATGGGACTTCAGTTGGGGGACTGGTGGTACTGAGGCTGGTGGCACTGAAGATTGTGGAATTTCGGGTTCCGAGGGTGGCTGATTTTCGGCGTTCACAGGCGTTCCTAACATTCCCGGCAGGAAAATGTTAACAACAATTTTCGGAAACTGACGCAATTTTTGCAGAATTGTGATTCCTGCACTTGAACAATCACACAGTTAATGTTTGCTGATTGGTACGGCGAATCGCCACGATCGCAGGTCGGGGCGGATCATTCGGCTGTTTACCCGGCCAGTTAGAACCGATCGGCACCTGGCGGCGTTGCATGAATTCCTGACCATCGGTGGTGCGGATGGCAAACTCGCGATCGCCGAGGGCCATATTCTGCCGCACCCCGTGAACCTCTCCCGGATGCTGGATTGATAAAAAGAGTGTTTTATGGTCTGGAGTAAAGCAGGGGCCAGTCGCCTCACAGTCCATGGGGCCAGTGCCAAATAAACAGACCTGTCCGGCAGCCTTGCCCGATAGCGGCAGATACCAGATGCTGTTATTGCCAAAAATGCCTCTCAGATTGGAGGGTGTAACGGGAACACCATTAGCTCGTCGTCCTGCCGGAACGGCTTGATTCAGCTTATCAGACGACATATCATTCACCATCCACAGGTTGCCTTTCGCATCAAACGCCAGATTGTCTGGATTGGCAAATCCCTGTCCGCCACTGGCCGGTTCGCCTCCAGTCGCCATCATCTGCCAGCGAAAGGTGGTGGCCGCAGGATGGTTCTGATCCTCGGTGAGGCGCATGATCCAACCGTACTCATAGGCCGTATTGCCATCTGGCCCTTTAAAGATGCGAGCATCCGGACTGCCATCTTCCTTACTGATACCACCTGATGTAAAGGTAATAAATAGGGTGCCATCGGGGCCAATTTCCGTATCCTCCGGACGAGCCGTGCAGGTCGCACCAGCCGCATTAGCCGCCAGGTGAGCATCAATCAGAATGGCTCCCTGTTTTTCTTGAGGAGTGCCACTGTACAGATCGCCCAGCGTTTTAAATTGCTGTTGGAAAGCCTCAATTTGAGCTGGATCATCGGCTTTAAAGCTGCCGCCTTCAGGACGTTGGGGCAGGGGCAGCATAGCTCCACTGTGGACGGTGGGAGACTGAGGGGCAACGGGAGTACTGGGAGCGAGGGGAATCCAGCGGCCACTACCATCGGGCTGCAACTGAGCCACATACAACATCCCGTTGGTCAGCAGTCCAGAATTGGCTTTGTCCTTTGGATCACGCACAGGTTCTTGACTGACAAACTTATACAGGTGGCCGCCCCGGCGATCGCATCCCGAATAAAACGCTAACGGTTTGCCAGCTTCCACGCGAATTCCCACCGCTTCATGGCGATACCGACCCAGCCAGGTGTGCTTCGTGCCATAGTCGTCGGGATTGGCCGGATCGATTTCGACAATCCAGCCATACTTATTGCCCGCCAGCCCAAACACATTGCCCAATCCCATCAGTTCTTCATCGCTGATGCTGAAGGGCCGAGTTTCAGGCCGAAAAGAGGTGCCATCGGGATACACGGCTTCCGGTACCTGCCCCTGAAAGTTTTCTTCAGCACTTAATACCGT
>JBBIQC010000544.1:0-3856 GCA_037442585.1 Oscillatoriales cyanobacterium bin_317 | reverse complement strand
TGATGAAAAACAATCCTCGTACACCTTTTAGTCTTCCTCAGCAAGCCCTAATTAGCCTCAGGTCTTTATGTAAGAGCTGACTTGTAAACTCCCCTGGAACCCCTACTAAACCAAGTCCAGCTAGAGAACGGTCGTTTTCCTATCAGAGAAACTACGGTTCTGGACTCGGACAAAGTTTAATTAGCAGCATCCTTCCAAATGCTCTTATCAACCAGTGACAAGCGGAAAGCTCGCTGAGCTAGTAGTCCGTCAGGATGGATTTGAGGGGTAACTCAAATCTACAAAATCCATTTTCAGGGTGTTTTGTGGGTTTACAACCCATCAAAATACTCTTGACAGACCACTAGGGATTTCAGGCCTCTAAAGATTTACTTATAAATTCAGCTCTAAACAAAGTCAAAACTTTGATCTAACAAAGTCTTTAGAGGAGAAATCCAAATGCTTAGCAAAGGTCGCTTGACAGTTCCTAAACTTAACTTTGAACGACAATTTCCTGGGAGATACAGAAAATTCTCTAAGCTAGCGTTTGTCGGAATTGTAATGACAATCGCTAGTGTAACTGTGATTTCGAGTACTTCAGACCCGGCAGCGGCACAAGGTGTTGTTCCTGTTCGTCCAGTTCCTTTTGGGAGCTACGGTAACCCAGGTAACACTTATGGCACCTATGGTAATCCTGGCTATTCCGGCGGCAACTACCTTAGAGGCTACAGCAATCTAGGAACCCCCTACGGCACTTACGGTAATCCCGGCTATTCCGGCGGTAATTATCTTAGGGGTTATAGCAATCTAGGCACTCCTTATGGCACCTACAGTAATCCCGGCTATTCCGGTGGCAACTATCCTGGTGGCTATGGCAATCCGGGTAATGTAGTCCCTTATCGGCCAGTTCCATACGGCGGCTATGGTCGCCAAGGCACTTATGGTGGTTATGGCTATTCCGGTGGCAACTATCCTGGTAGATATGACAATCCGGGTAATGCTTATGGCGATAACGGCTACCGTCGTAATTTCAACAATAATCCCTATGCCCCGTATGTTAGGCAGCGCTAGCAATGGGCTTTCTGAATCTGGTTGTTCTGGAATTTGAGAAATTTCCAGTTGGTTCCGGTTGATACGGCTCCATAGATGGCTGCCTGAGGAGTACCTTCCCGTTCGTTGAACAAATGAGCCGCATACATTTGAGCCGCGCATTGGCCCAGTCCATTGGGCACCGGGATCGGAGGGACATCAGCAAACAGGCGCGGCACATCATGGATGACCAACCCTAAGTCCCGTTTCACCTTTGCCAGACTGGTGAAGTCGCTGTAGGCCATTGGCAAGTCTCAAGAAAAAATCGGGATGACAGGATTTGAACCTGCGGCATCCTGCTCCCAAAGCAGGCGCGCTACCAAGCTGCGCTACATCCCGTTGCTATCTATCAAAATAGCATATCGTTTTTTGCCAGAGACTGAAAGGTTTGCCCATTAAGATCGATAAGTTCCCTTGAGGACTGATTCATGAAATCTCAGCACGGCTCAAAACAGGGTGGTGTGCGATCGCAGGATTGGCGGTTGCAGGATTTGCCGGGACTCACCCATGAACAACAGGAGCAACTCTGGAACTGCGGTATCCATACCACGTTGCAGCTTTACCTGCAGACGAATACTCCCAAAAAACGAGCCGAGTTAGCTCGCCACCTGCAAATTCATCCGCAATATGTCAACAAGTGGGCGGCTATGGCTGATTTGGCCAGAGTTCCGGCGATCGGCTGTCATTATTGTGGACTCCTGCTGCACGCCGGTATTGCCTCCCCAGAGCAACTGGCCCGCATGCCTGTCCACGGCGTTCACAAACAAATTCTTCGGTTTCAGGTGGCGAATCTGCAGCGTCCCGATTTGTGCCCCTCCCTGAAAGAAATCCAGGACTGGATTGAGCAATCCCAGCACCTTGATCGACCGATCCGACCATCCATCAATCGGGATACCAAAACATCCCTTTAATGCCTTCTGGATCGGACATGAACCCCAGCCTGCGGTAGAAATCCACCACATGAGGATCGGCAAACAGGGTAATGTTGCTGATATCCTCGCTACGAAGTTTTTTGATCACATGCTTCATCAATGCCTTGCCCAACCCCTGGCTCTGAAAATCTGGATGCACGACCACATCCCAAATCGTGGCATTAAATGCATGGTCAGAGGTGGCACGAGAAAAGCCAATCAGCCGCCGCTGGGCACCTCGCTGTTCCCACATGGAAACGACCAGAAAACTGTGCTGAATTGCCTTTCTCACCTTGCGTAACGGGCGACGCGACCAGCCCACTGCATCGCACAGTTCCTCTAACTCATACAGATCAATATCCCGATCGGTACTGAAAAAAATCTCGTAGCCCCGCTCACCGGATGCTTGGGCCGCATCACCCGCGATCGACATCGTTCTAGAAGCAGTGGGAGCGTCAGCACTACTGAACAGGCTTTTCCAAAAACCCATGTAAGCGAAGTTAAGGTATTAGTGTAATTAGATCACAGTATTAGATAGTATAGCCCCCATAGCCTGTTCGCATGTCTCTTTAACAAAGCCGTTCACTGATTATGGCCTTAGGCTTAAAGTCATCTACCCTGGATCTGTTAAAACGCTTTAACAGAGCCTTTCCCCAGTTTTATGAACAGTTTGTGAGCAGCGAGATTCAACTGCAGAACCTGCGGCTGGCCTATCAACTGTACAAATCTAAGCAAGCGGTCATCGAGCTAAAGCCAGAAGGAAGCAAAAGCGCGCTTCATTTTGCTTATCGAAACCAGTCTTTTTTGCTGAGTGATATTTTTGGTGTTCTGGCGGCCTATGGCTTGACAATCCATAGTTTGAGCCTGTATGGACAAATTTACCCCCCCATGCTGGTGTTCATCAAGCTGATCGTCTCCCGCAGTGGCAAAGCCCTGACTGAGAAAACGGCTGAAAATGTCTGCCGCGCCGTTCGCGAAGCCTTAGCCGGACGCTTTGAAGTTGAAGAAATGCTGGCGGTTGAGTTCAATCTGGATGCGGGTTTGGAGCAAGTTGAAACCGGATTTTATGTCGATCCCGTCTTTCATCTACCCGCCCTCTTGATTGAAGCAGACAACCAACCCGGTTTGTTCTACAAGGTAATGTACGCCATCTGGCAGGAAGACTTGATGGTAGTCAATGCGAATTTGCTGGTTTGGCGAGGCCGCACCCGATTAATCCTTTATCTTTTGGGGCCGAACGAAAGCATCATTCCGGAGTATCTGGGACAAAAAATTGCTGAAGGGGTAAAGCAACGGCTCTTGGGACGACGATTTTAAGCAACCGGCTTTTGTTAAACCTTGTCCAAGTCCAGAACCGTAGTTTCTCTGATAGGAAAATTCCAGTTCTCTAGCTGGACTTGGTTTAAGCTGAATTGCTCAAAATTGCAGTGTCAAGTCAGGGCTGTTAGGGCCACTAATGTAGGATTTAATATTTTGAGCCATCTATTAAAACTTATGTAGTTCTGTCTGGAAACGCTACAGACTGTTATTCTGCTTTGCAGAGTCTGAGAAGATTTAGAGGGACTGGAAAGTCCCTCATCTTGACTAGACTCTCTAGAGGGTGTTTCTCCAGGAAAGTATGGAGAAGCATAATCTGGGGTTTTTCACAATAGGTCGTCTATAGAGGAAGGATGCGAACGGAGCCATCAGCTCGGATGAATAAGAATTGCTGAGTTCTACGTATCGGTTTGTAAAATTTCTGATTTCTCCTATCATGTATAGACATATAAACTCTTCACTCTAGAGATCCTGCAATTTTAGTAACACTAGAGGGTTTGAATCCATGACCATAGCAGTCGGACGCGCGCCTGCAACGCGAGGATGGTTTGACGTCCTCG
>JBBIQC010000543.1:0-3860 GCA_037442585.1 Oscillatoriales cyanobacterium bin_317 | reverse complement strand
GCCCCAATCCAGTATTCTGTCTCCTTCTCAACCTCGCTGTCACCCCCTGAGGTTAAATACTCCAAAGGCCCTAATTGCTTGGCAACCAATCGTTTTCGGCTGCATTCTATTTGAGTGCCGGAGTAATAGCTTATCTACCCGGTCTAATCTTCGGCCACAGGCTTTGGATATGTCCGTACTTCAGCTAAGGCAGGGTAGGATAGATAGCACAATAAGATTAGAGATTAGGAATCAAACCTGCTCTAAACGTCTATGGGATCTCTCCCGGTACACACGGACCAGTTTTCCATTTACCGTTGATACAAACAGATCGACGATAGCCAGGACGCCCATTTATCCAGCATCTGGAATATTGCTCATCCCCATCCACACATTCCGGTGGCGATCCCGATCCTGTGCCACTAATTCCAACATTATGGGGACTGTCAGGAGTGTTACTATCGACAGATAGACTTTCGTTGAAAACGCCCGCCTTGGTTGGTGCAAAAGTTATCTCGTGATCCAAGCTACCTCCAGGCAAAATTTCTACCCTATTCAAAGCTTTCCAATGGAAGCAACTGTCAGGTGGTGAACTCAGTATCGAAACACTAAGAACTGATGTTCCAGTATTTGAAAGTGTCAATTTTTCAGTTTTGACACTACCAACTCTCGTCGTTCCAAAACCAATATTAATTGGTGTAACCGTGATTTTTGGCTCACCCACTTTCACAGGAACATTAACAATGTATGGCAGTAAGTTCTTACCTGAAACTGTCACCAGCATAGTACCGACTGATGATGGATTGATTTGCAGGCTTGCTGTACCCGTTGCATCTGTAACAGCGGTGATGCAGAATCTCCCCTTGATACTGGCACATACCTTTGCCGCAGTTACAGGTACACCATCAACCTTCACCGCTACCAAAAACGGTCGTTGCGGCCCAGTATAGATTTCCGATGCATGAGTTACAGAAATTAGCTTAGGCGGTGCACTCCATACCCGCATCGCTGGATCACCAATCAAGTTCAAGCTGTACTTTTGCCAATCCCCACCAATTTGATGGGCACTCTCCAACATGAAACTCAGCAGTCCAGAACTTAACATTTCTTCCCAAAATGCCCTCTCCATAGGCCCATCGCTTGTCCAACCATAGCGGCTGTTACCGACATAGGCGACTGCCCCCCCCTGACTGTTGAGGGTAGCAGTTTCACTAATCGTGTTATCGTCAAACTTATTAGTTGTACATGCGTTGGCATACCAAATTGATGGTGTGTTCACTTCGTTGTCTACATCCGATTGCACTAAGTAGCAAACATAGCCTGGGCTACCATGACTTACTAAAGACACTACATTGTTCCCTGCTGCTATTGCAGCTTTGATTCCGTCTTTGTTCGCATCTTTCAGGTCAGGAGTAACATCTGCAACAGGAACATCAGCTTTATCCTCATAAAGTCGAGTAAATCTCCATGCTGTGCCAGATGCCACTAGCATGTGCCGGATCTCCTCGTTACACGCCGCCGAGCCGTCCAAGAGTCCTGGACCTGGATCATACCAGTTCTGTGCTGCTAGTAATGCTGAGATGGCAAAACTCGAAGGCAGCAACGCCTCGAATGGTGAAGCATCACGATACCTCTCATAATAAATCACCTTGTTGACCATCAAATCTGCTTGCTGTGGTGTGGTCACCGCAAATCTACCCACATGCACGTCAGCAATGCCATTGACACCATCGATCTGGTTACCGTAGCGTTCGCCATACACTCGGTTATTATCTGCATCCCAATCGTGCTGAGTTACGCTCGGCGAATCCAAATCAGAATAGTACAAATCAGTTGGAATATAGTTTAAGGATGTTTTAGCGCAGAAAGTTGATCCATGAAATGCTGCTGGACCACAAATTTCCAGGAATGAGGTATAGCCAGCAGTAACCGTGCTCGGTACTTTCACTAAATCATTGACGAAGTGCCATCCCTCCGTTGTATCGTTTGAGCCTGGATTGTAAGGTACGACAGTTCCCTTCTTCAGGCCATCAATAATGAGCAGTTGATCCCCCTCCGATGAGTTAGTGGGGTTTGGTTGGATCCATGACTGTAAGTAAACCCTTGTGCATGTTGGAGTTATCGTATATGCAGTGTTGTAATTATTCGGCCCAAAGACCTTCATTGTGTGTAATTTGAAATTTGTACCGCTTTGAATCAGCAAGCGCACAAATTTCGCGCTCGTGCAGTTAAATGAGATTTCCACAGTGCCTCCAGCACCAGTCGTCGTACTGTAGACATCTGCCCAGGTTGTGCTATCTCCTGAAACCTGCACTTTATATGATGTTGCTGCTGTTGTACCCCACATGAGTTGCACATGATTTACCGGCAAGGTAGAGCTGCCTACTCCCGCAGAAATCCACGGTGTTGAATCTGTACTGGCACAACTCCAGAAGGTACTTGCATCAGTATCATTTACATTTTTAGGATCTGAGCCGGAAGCAGAAGAGGATGCGCTAACATTGCGGATTAGATTCCGACTCGTGTCCGGGTTGTTGATATTCCCGTAATTCATGTTATCAAGTGGCATAAAGGCCATCCGCGCTGGAATGATGTTAGTGTCACCTCCCAATAACACAAACTCGGTTTGCCAATGTACATTAGCCCACTTGATAAAATTGCGAATGGCCTCAGCAAGGTCGCGTGTCCCACCATCGGAATAACCAGACGCTAGCCAGAATTTTGCTTGATCCGTGTCAGCAACAGCATTAGCCCTGATATCCTCAACCGTTACCACACGGGCGTTAAGTCCAAAAATCGTCCGCCAGTCCGCTAGCTTCTGAAACGAATTGGACAGTGTTTGGGACGTTATGATCACATATGGCACGTTCGGATACGTAACCCGATCCAGTGGAGCAACCTCCAACTGCACGAGCGAAGTAACATGCTCTGGGTTCACCACTAATTGCTTCACACGTTCCAGAGTACGCTGCTCAAAGCGCAAATCGATCTCTGATTGTGGTTTCAGTAGCGCCTTCGTAGTTTGTCGGAACTCGACTTTTACTGCAATTTCCTGCGCCAGATCAAGCTTCCTCTCGATAGGGTGGTACTGGAACGGGCAGACCTCTAATTCCGCCAATTGCTTGCCCGCCAAACGACGCACTACTATGAAGTGAACTGGATTTTCAGGCCAAATTTTCGGATTCTCGTAGACTTCTGGATTTGGGCCAATTGGCTTTACCTTTTCTACCGACGAGACTGGATCATTCAAGGATATTGGAACATTTGGCTGAATCGGTTCAACTAACACATCAGATGCCAGTAGGGTTGTTTTCACTATCTCACAACTGACTTTCTCTACCTGTGCATCATTTGGGATGAAGACTAGAAATTTTCGCCATGGCAGTGCTGGTTCACCAGCTTCTCCATATGGAGCACCTTTACTAATCGTAATTGCTGTATATAGACCACGCTTCGCTACAAATATTTCATTTGATTCAAAAGTTAATACGAATGATATTTGGTTTGGCTCACTCTGAATATCATGGGTTATCTGTGTCGTTTTCATAATACCCCTTTGGCTTTTTCTAGCTCTCCAATGTTGACGTTCAAAATAGCTTTTGCTTAAGTCCTGTTAGGCTAACCTTTGGCAGAGAAGATACGACCATAATTACTATTGGCATCCTGTCACTTATGTCAAAGGGCGACTATTTGGGATCTATCGTGATCGGCATACAAATGTTCGCCACGAACATTTTCGAAAAAACCAAAAGGCTCAAAGCCTTGGAAAATTGTCGTTTCTCCCATCTGCCTAGTAGAACCGCATAGTTCAGGCGATAGAGCCACTCTTAAGGAATTCAACAGTAATTTTGCCGTTTAAGTCCTGACTTTCGGGGTGTTAT
>JBBIQC010000542.1:0-3877 GCA_037442585.1 Oscillatoriales cyanobacterium bin_317 | reverse complement strand
GGCTTCCTGGGCGTTCACTTACGAATGACCGGACAGTTGCTGTGGGTTGATTCAGCAGAACCGCTGCCGAAACATACTCGCGTGCGGCTCTTTTTTGCCAGTGGCCATGAATTGCGCTTTGTGGATCAGCGCACCTTTGGGCAAATGTGGTGGGTACCGCCAGGAATGGCTCCAGAGGACATTATGACCGGGTTGCAACCCCTGGGGCCGGAACCGTTTTCAGAGGAGTTTTCTGTCTCTTATTTGTATGAACAGTTGCATCATCGCCATCGCCCGATTAAAAGTGCGTTGTTGGATCAGGCGATCGTTGCGGGAATTGGCAATATTTATGCAGACGAAGCATTGTTCTTGAGCGGAATTCGCCCGGAAAAGCTGTGTACTCGCCTGAGCCGCAATCAGGTGAAGCAACTGCATGCCAATATTGTGCAGGTCTTGCTGGACAGTATTGAGGCCAAAGGCACGACCTTCAGTACCTTTCGCAATGTGGAGGGGGTGAACGGTAATTATGGTGGGAGAGCCTGGGTTTACGCTCGCGATGGGCAACCCTGTCGCACCTGTGGTACTGTGATTGCGCGGTTAAAACTGGCGGGGCGATCGGCCCATTTTTGTCCCAGGTGTCAGAAATAGGAGGAAATCATCCTTGAATTAACGGTTGAGCAAATGCTGGAAGCTCAATGATATTGCAAATGAATTTGAAGTAGGCGGCAAAGATATTGGTATGCGTCGAGGTGGATTCGTCATTGGAATAACGCTGGTTACTTCATTGTTATCAGTGCAGGGAGGATTCGCACAGTCAGCCAGTGAGTATCGGCAGTTGGGGTTGAGTTTGCGGGAGCAGGAGCGATATCCGGAGGCGATCGCGGCTTTAAAGAAATCCGTAGAACTGGATCCGCAAAATCTATCCGGTCGGGTGTTGTTAGGCTGGACAGAACATAAGGCAGGCCAGCAAAGTGAAGCGATGAAAACACTGCTGGAAAGCTTACGGCTGAATCCGTTTGATGTACCAACATTAAATGCGTTGGGAATTGTCTACTTAGTCAGTGGCAAATTAGATTCTGCGATCGTCACTCATGGTTGGGCCGCGATCCTGAAGCCAGATAATGAGATTGCTTACTATAACTTGAGTCTGGCTTTTGAACGAATTCAGCAATATGATTGGGCGATTGCCACGGCAAAAGAGGCGGCTAAGCTGGAACCGACCAATCCTCATCCGTTGGTGGCTTTAGCGATCGCCCACTGGGGAAATCAAGCCATAGACCAGGCAAAAGCGGCTTACCGGCAAGCGATCGCCATCGATTCGCGGTATCAGGATCCAGGATTTCTGACCTATCTGAATGAAGCTGGTTTTAGTGCAGACCAGATCCAGCGATCGCGGCAAGTGCTAGAAGCTAGCCGTTGATCCCGGTTGTTCTTTACCAGAAAATAATAGTTGGCATTCGGAAAGACGTTCTGCCGGAACGCCTCTAATTCATCCCTACCGGGTGCCGATAATTTTTAATCGCTGAGTAACCATCGTAATTCCATCGTGACGCACAACAACCGCCGATAACCACTGATTGGCAGCATTTTGGGGAGCCTTGCCGACCTTAAAAATGCCACCCGCAGGCAGGGCTTCCAGGTTTGCAGTGGTGACATTCAGATAGCCTTCTGGTTTAACAGGTTCTTCTAAAGCCGCTCCTACTAGCAAATCATCGCCCAGAGGTTCCTGGACGATCGCATCGAAGGTAAATTCCTGGCCTGCCCGCACTTGCTCCGGCAGATTAATTTTTAACTCTGGAGGATTGGTGCCGATGGTAATCTGACTCCGCTCATTGAGAATATCCTGCCGCACAATCTTCTGATTCTCAATCACCTGACTGGCTTCCAGGGTGGAATTGAGTTTGAACTCCCGATCGCCCTCGGTTTGAGTTCCCGTAATGTCCAGGATTTTAGCTCCGTGCGGTACTTCAAATTGGGATAGCGCTTCCAGAGGTTGTTTAATGCCTCTTTTAACGTCTGGTGAGTCAGCCCATCGGAATGGGTAAAGTTGTCCGCAAATAACGCTACCACATCCTGAACATTTCGGTTATTGGCTGCGGTATCCATTTGAGTCAGCAAATTGGTCACTTGAGCGGGGGCAGTAGTAGCCGGGTTTTGTGCTCGAACGTGAGTGCTGATCAGGACACTGGTGACGGAAGCCATCAGAGCAACAGCCATGCACCACCCCCGCGATCGCCTGCCAGCAGCCCTACGTGCCACAGCCGTTGGATGAGCAGCAGCAGGGGCAGCAGCTGGGAGACCTGGATGACTTGGGTGTGCATCCTCCTCAGCAGAAGATCCTGCAGCAGCATGGGTTGACCAGTAAGGCGCTTGGAGCCAGCCCAGCAGCAGCAGGACGAAGAGGGGCCTGAGAGACAGACGGGAAATTGAAGAAATGATGCATACAAATTAGGGGATTATGGAGTGGATGAGTTTGAGAAGATTAAGTCGGTGCCTAATCGTAAGCACTAGCGTACTGAAGGTTCCTGTAAAACAACCAGATTATTATCTTAAGTTAAGGACGAAGCTTCCAGGATGCGACTACTGTGAGTACTGAAACCAAGCAGCCAGCCAAACGCTTGTTAATCGCGGCCAGCGGCACAGGCGGCCATTTATTTCCCGCGATCGCCGTTGCCGAACAGCTTCCAGATTACCAAATTGAATGGCTGGGCGTGCCGAATCGTTTAGAAACCCAGTTGGTGCCAGAGCGCTACCCCCTCCATACCGTTGCCGTAGAAGGCTTTCAGAAACGGGGTTTACGGATGATTCCGGTGTTGCTGAAGCTGATTGGGGCGATCGGGCAGGTGCGACGGTTACTCCACCAGGGCCAGTTTCAGGGCGTGTTTACTACGGGAGGCTATATCGCAGCACCAGCGGTGATTGCGGCCCGGTCTTTGGGTTTGCCCGTGATGCTGCATGAATCAAATGCCTTACCCGGAAAAGTCACCCGTTTGCTGAGTCCCTGGTGTACAGAAGTGGCGATCGGCTTTCCCGAAGCCGCCCAGTACTTACCCAAGGCACAAACAACGGTGGTAGGCACACCCGTCCGCGAGCAATTTCAGCAAAATCCCCCACCCCCGCTATCCGATTTGCCCATTCCGGAGGGAGTACCTCTACTGGCGATCGTGGGTGGCAGTCAGGGAGCCGTGGCGATTAATCAACTGGTACGGGAGTGTGCCCCCTCCTGGTTGGAGGCTGGGATCTGGATTGTGCATCAGACGGGAGACAATGACCCAGATGCCAAGAGTTTTCAACATCCTCATTACTTGCCGCTGCCGTTCTACAGCAACATGGCGGGGTTGTTTCATCGAGCCGATCTGGTAATTGGGCGATCGGGGGCGGGCACGTTAACGGAACTGGCGATTACCCATACCCCGTCGATTTTGATTCCTTACCCATTTGCCGCTGACGACCATCAAGCCTATAACGCCGCTGTCTTTGCCAAAGCCGGAGCCGCCTTGATGTTCCGACAATCCGAATTAACGGCGGAGATGTTGCGATCGGCGGTGCTCGATCGACTGGGCACCTCCTCCCATCCCGAAACCCTGCAAGTCATGGCTGAGAAAGCCGCCAGTCTTGCCGTCCCCGATAGTGCAACTCAACTGGCTAACCGGGTGAGGCAGTTGATGGAAAAAGTAGTCAAGAATACATCCCAGGATAAAGAACGTTCTTTAATGACTGAATAGCAGAGACAAGGAGCATGGCTGGCAATGACAACACGGTTTAATCGACGGCAATTTTTAGCAACGGGTTCGGCAACGGTGGCAGCAAGTGTGTTTTTGAAAGCCTGTGCCAGTCCCTCTAGCAACAACTCCACAACGACGGCTTCTCCAGATACATCGGCCAGCCCAACGACCCA
>JBBIQC010000541.1:0-3951 GCA_037442585.1 Oscillatoriales cyanobacterium bin_317 | reverse complement strand
CCGCTTTTCTGGCTTTCAAGGTGGGATCAATGAAGTTGCCTACAGTCCGGATGGCAAGCTCGTGGTACTGGCTCAGTTAAATGGCACTCTACAGATCCGAAAACCGGATGGCTCTGTTGTTAAAAGCTTTGCGGGACATCAAGGTCGGGCTTGGGGAGTTGACTATAGTCATGATGGTAAGCAATGGCTTTCAACTGGATTAAGCGGTGACATCAAACTTTGGAAACCCGACGGTACCTTGATTCAAACCTTAAAGGGATGGCTCTTTGATTGCTTCCGCTGGGATGGATGGAACGGTCAAACTATGGACTCGTGACGGTAAACTACTGAGAAGTTTGCCCCATGGTGGGCTGGTATTTGCGGTGGCTTTCAGCCCGGACGGTCAAACCCTGGCCACGGGTGGATTTAACAACAAGATCCGGTTATGGCGGCTAGATGGTACCTTACTGAGAACTTTAGATGGTTTTCAAGGAGGCGTTAGCAGTATTGCCTATAGCGTGAATGGGGCAGTGTTTGTTGCTTCCAGTGAAGAGGGCAAGATCAAGCTTTGGAGAGCAGATGGGACTCTGTTGAAAACTTTGACAGACCATAAAGATGCTGTGATTGATGTGGCTTTCAGTCCAGACGGGAAGAGTTTTGCCTCAAGTAGTCGGGATAGCACAGTCAAACTCTGGGATCGAGATGGTACCCTGCTTGCTACCTTTCGGGGCCATGATGGGGAAATACGGGGTATTGCTTTTAGCCCGGACGGCACCACCATTGCATCCACCAGCTTAGATAATACCGTCAGATTCTGGAAACCCCAGGGACCAGATTTTATCAAAATCCTGCGCCAGGGAAGTCAGGTTACCGCATTAGGGGTTAGCCCGGATGATCAACGAATTGCCACGGGCGATCGCAACGGTAATTTGAAACTCTGGGATCGAAATGGGTTGCTGCTGAAAACGATTACTGCCCATCAGGGCGTGATCAGGCGAATTGCGTTTAGTCCCGATAGCAAAAGCCTCGCAACGGCAAGTTGGGATTTTACTCTCAAACTCTGGAGCCGAGACGGTCAGTTTCAAAAGACCTTAACAGGTCATACAGCCAAAGTTGATGATGTAGCGTTTAGTCCCGATGGCAAAACAATTGCATCCGTCAGTTGGGATAGTACGCTTAAGCTCTGGCATCGAGATGGAACCCTGATAAAATCCATCAGAGCCTGCACCAACTCAGTTGGCTCAGTTGCCTTTAGCCCGGATGGCCATACCATTGCTTACGGCTGCGGGGATGCCAAAATTATACTCTTGAACCAAACTGGACAGCTACAGCGTACCCTGGTAGGACATACGGCCCACGTTAACAGCCTCGCCTTTAACCGAGATGGCACCTTACTGGTTTCCGCCTCCAATGATAATACGGCTAAAATCTGGAAGCTGGATGGCACTCTAGTCACTACGTTTACTGGACATAAATCAGCCGTTTTGAATGCCAAATTTAGTCCAGATGGGCAGATGCTGGCTTCTTCCTCGAACGATCGCACAATTCAACTCTGGAAACCAGATGGCACCTTAATTTCAAGGATTAATGCTCATAACGGATCCGTGGATCGAATTGCCTTTAGTAAAGATGGCAAAAAGCTGATTTCTGCCAGTATCGATCAGACAACAGTGGTGTGGAATCTCAAGCATGTGACTCAGCCGGAGAACCTTTTAGAAGAAGGGTGCAAGTGGCTCAGAAACTACTTAAATACCAATCAAGACCTGTCAACCAGCGATCAAGCAATGTGTGCGCATTAATCCACACAACTATACTCATTCCTAACCACACAGCTAAAGTCTGCATTTTTTGGATAATCAATTCTTGCTTCACTACTGATACTAATAAATAGGTGGTGATGTTTCAGATATGTAAACCTTGTCCAAGTCCAGAACCGGAGTTTCTCTTATAGGAAAATTCCAGTTCTCTAGCTGGACTTGGTTTAGTTGGCATCTGGTAAGGGCGTTGCTGTGCAATCTCCTTACGGAAGGGTAACAACATGTCCAGAACATTTCCTTAGTATCCTAACTACCCTACATGATGCTCCTTTAAAGAGCAACACAAATCATTAAAGGTCAAACCCGCTTACAATAGAAGCTTCAAGGCATCTAGTTCACTTGAGCTACGGTTCTAAATCCGCAGTATTAAGTTTCTGATTTTAGTGGGGTACAGACAAGAATCTTCCCTTGTTAGCAGAGATGCATCGTATCTCATCAAGAGTTGCTATAAGTCAAGTTGGTTGTGACTTAATGTTGCATTTGTTGTAAGTCTGGTTGTTGTATCACTAATATTCAGTGTGCTACTTGGAAGTGCGGAATGTAGGTTCTAAACATCCATTTTGGAGATACGAAAATGAAACTACTTCCAATCAGTGTCATCTTAAGTTTGGCAGTTCCCCTTATTTTCACGACTCAGGTTCGGGCTGAGGAAATTCGTGCAACCTTTACAGGGACAGTTGAGGCGATTAATGGCAGCAGTTTCGTCTTAAGAATTGGAAATGGGAACGTTATGGTAGATGCAAAAAGCGATCTCTTAAAAGATGGAACCTTGTCTAACGGGGCAGTAGTTACGGTCAGTGGCCCCTACAGGGGTGCTGTTCTGACTCCCTACACCATTACACGTCTGGGTGACGGGACTCCCTTCTACGCAGACTCAAGTAAGGCCCCTGGAACTGCAGGTGTAACAGGAAGTACAGTTAAATAATCTGCGCTTCATCCTGTGCCAATCTTATAAGCTGAGGAGATCCGTTGAGTGAGATTGGCACAGGAACTTGCAAAGGTCTGCAAATTGATATTAAGTGTGGGCAGCAATAAGCCTAAATCATTGACTTTAGGAATGCGTAACTGTATGTTCAAATCTCTCTTGATTTCTGCCCTCCTAACAACCTGCACTGCTTCACTGGTTAGTGGCATGGGAGCCATCGCCCAGACCTCCCCGTCACCTGCCAAACCCCCGATTGCCAACCTCCGTTCCACAACCCAGGTGCTTACTCAGGTCTGTAGTTTTCTGGAAGCCCAAAAAGCGTTTTCTGTGGACATGGATATCACGTATGACAACGTCCTGACGACGGGTGAGAAAGTGCAGTACAGTGCCTATCAAAATCTATTAGTTCAAAAACCAAACCGTTTGCGATCGAGTTACGTTGGTGATGAGCGCGTCACCAATCTCTATTATGATGGCAAGTCTTTGACCCTGGAATCTCCCAATCTCAACTATTACGGAACGAAAGCGGCTCCGGCAACGCTGGATGCGGTCTTAAACCAGTTTGAGCAGGAATATGGTGTCACCATTCCCATGTCTAATTTGGCATCCAGTAACACCTGTGCCGAGATGAAATCGGATGTGAAGCGATCGATTTTCGTGGGTGTGGATATGGTGAATCGGGAGCCAATGTATCACATTCTCTTGAGTGGTAGCGATCGCGACTATCAAATTTGGGTAACCAGAGACGCTCAGCCTCTGCTCAAAAAGGCCATCATTACCTATAAAAAATTACCGGGTTCACCGCAGTATACGGTGTACCTGTCCAATTGGAATTTTAATCCCCAACTCCCAGCCGATGCCTTTACATTCACGCCATCAAAGGATGCGATCCAGATTGAAATTCTACCTGCTGCAGGGCGCACTAATGTAACGCAAAAATCTGGTGGTTAAGGAGTTTGAGCTATGCAACGATCCATCCGTACAACCTTATGCATTCTTTTAGTTTCAATCCTAAGCATTAGTTTGCTGCCAGCAGACTCTGCCTATGCTCAACGGGGCGGGGGTCGCGGGGGTGGTGCTTCTCCAAGCGTCAACAGGAGTGTCAGCACTCAAAACAGGGGTAATTTTAATAGCCCTCCCCGTACTTCTCAACCCTCCGTCAATCGCTCCCAGGTGCAGCAAAATGTGGGAACTGTGAATCGCTCCCAGGTGCAGCAAAATGTGGGAACT
>JBBIQC010000540.1:0-3962 GCA_037442585.1 Oscillatoriales cyanobacterium bin_317 | reverse complement strand
CTATTGTTAAATACCGTGTCATTTTTTAAGTGACATGGATGATCACGGGTGTCAGTCCTAAGGGCATATATTCCTGGTACTTGAGGCGGAGGCTCCGCTCTTTGATGGGATTTTTCTCGCCCGCAAAAGCCCCCATTTCTGAACCGTCCTGCGCTCCTGCAGAAATTGTGGCTCCGGGTTCACCTGAAACGATCTCCCGATCCACCTCCGATCGCAGTTGCGCATATCCCGGTTGCCCAAAGATTTGACTGGTAAACAAAGGTGCATTGGCAGCAATCTCCACGCTTTCATACCGTCGAACAGGTAAGGTGCTGCCCGTTGCCCAGCCACTAAACCGTACACATCCCTGTTGAGAATCAGTCACGTTCACCAGATCGTTAAAGATACATTCATTGGCTTGCAGCCGATGCAGAGCAGCCGTTCCCAGTAATGTACAACGGTTGAGCACAGTGTCACCACTCGCCATAGCAATCGCAGTATCTTTCAATTCTGGATAGGCATCCTTCAACAGGAATTGATTCAAGTATGGGACATCTTCTGCAGCGGCAGGTTGAGTTAGAACCTGTTGCGTGACAGCATTCAACTGCACATGACGAAAGCGCTGTTCATCGTATAGGGGAGTCGCCAAGATGGTATTCAAATCGGCTAACAATTGCTGTTGGAACGCAAGGGATGGCGGTGCAATTCCGTCATAGGTCATCAGGTTTTGTCGAGTTGATTCGCTCAGGTGTTCAGCGAGATATTCCGAAAGTAAATCAACACGGTGCTTGAGTTTTAAGGCAAACGAGGTTGGATTGAGAAACCCTAACTGGTCAGTTTTAATTGCCTGGAGGATGCTGTCAGTAACCACCAGATGCGCGATCGCTCCCTCATCCCGTGTCCGAATTGGTCCCAAAATGCAGCGGGCGATCGTGAACTGTTTGACAGATCCCTCAACCCAAATCTGACAAGGACGCAAAGGAAAACCATCCGCTGAGTTGGCATAGAGGCTGGTGGCAGAGGCAGAATTATCTACTTGACCGGGATCAAAGGTGCAATTGGTCAGGATAACGGTGTCAAAGGTGCCCCGCAGGACAATGTGTATTCCACTGAGGAACAGCCCATCCAGGACTAACTCGCGGCTGTGTTCCTGGTTAGAGTTATCTGCATTAGAGTTATCTGCATTCGGATTATCTGCCGCGATGAATATCCATTCTGGCAGGTGACCCGTTGAATCTGGTGTCTGGCGGATGAGCGGGCGCGTTCGATTGTCTGCCCGCAAAGTCACATGTTCAATCCCATCCAGATCCGCGATCGTAGTGTAAGTCCGCGAGTCTGCCAGGGTCAGCGTCCCGTTGGGAATGACTTCAGCGAGAGGGGTTCGGGGCGGCTCACCACGAGGTAGGGTGAGTGCTTCCCCACCGCCTTGCACCTTGGGATAGTAGGGAGCATGATCAGGCAGAGTGACATGCTGCCGCAGCAGACGCCGATCGAAGGCACCCGCCCCAATGGGAGCAGCAGAGCCGTAATGGTAGGTGACAAAGAGGTTGATAGGATGCGGTTCGATGATGATTAATCGACCACGCTTTGGATCAATCCAGAAGGATTTTACCGATAGAAGGTAATAGGCAAGGCTAACCCGCCATTGGGTCACAAGCTGCGGGTCTACCGCCGGATCACCCAATCCAGTTTGATACCAGTTCACCCACAATCCCAGCAGGGCTGCTTTGGTTGAAGCATCTTGCCAATGTTGGGGACTTGTCTCAATCTGGGTGGCCGGAATTAAAGTACCCTCTGGATCAAATACACCCAGGGAATTGTAGGTGGTTTGAGTGCTGGATTGTTGCGCGTAAAGATTGAGCAGTTGGGCAGCGAGTAACTGAAAACTGATGGGGGTTGGCAGTTGCCATTCTTCTGGAGACACCCAGCGATCGCCCAACAAACAAGCATCCGCCGCAAATAAAGGAATTTCTCGCCCAGTGGGGTCAAAGGTAAAGCGATCGGGCTGGTCGTGGTATTGCACTGGAGTCACACCCACGAATGATGGCGGATGGGTATCGGGATCGGGGGGAATGCCAGCCCCAAAGCTATACAAGCGCCACAGAAACACCCCCAATTTGGGAATATTGTGCCAGCCTACCTGCCCTGCACCCCGTCGGCAATCCACCGTATAGCAGAACTCGTCAAAGGCAGAGTGGGTTTTGGAGGCTCCATAAAGATTACGCAAATCTGCCAGCCCGCCCATCGGCGTTCGAGTGTGCGTTCCGATCAAGCCCTGCGCTTCCAGTAAATCATTGCCAGCGAGTGAATCCGGCAACAATAGGGGCGGATCCAGAACATGACGAGTGCGGCTGAGTCGCCGGAAAAACTCGACGACTTTTGATTCCCACCCGGTAATGTCCTGGGCGATCTCTTCCAGGATGGCAACGGTTCCAGCTCGCCGCCGATAGTAAATGGTTTTTGCCACATCCAGCCGTTGCCCCCGTGCGTCCAGGCTGGCCACTAGTCGAGTTGCCAATAGCTCCCCAATGTAGGGGATCAGCCAATCATCACAGGTTTCAATGAACTGGTCTGCCCACAGCCGATCGATACTGCGGCGGAGAATGGCAGCCTGTCCCCCAATGCGATCGATCAGTTCTCGCAACGGACCCCGTCGATCTAACGCCTCTGTATCCTGGGCGCGATAGACTGCTGGCAAGAGGTTCCAGAGCTTGTTCGCGTAGTAGGTGGCATAGTGATCGCGATCGTTGTGCATAGTTAGCCCACCTCCCAGGAAATGTCCAGGTCTTTGTCCTGGAGTTGGTAAAACCCACCTTCACCTGGATCGAACCGATACCCATCGGCGAGAATTGAGTTCGTAAAAAACTGGAGGGCATGCACCGCCAGCACACCGGGCACGCTCAAACAAACCGCATGAATCTGGCTCTGATAAATGGGTTGCCCAATCTGGAGGGTATGGGTGCCCAATAACCCGGTATGCGGGTCGAGCAGGGTGTTGCGAACGGTGTCTGCAACCACAGCAGGGTCATAGGCTGAAGCAATTCTCAGGGTTAAGACCACCCGCAGAGAAATCGCCGTTGCCAACTCAATTTTCACTGGACGATTCGGGTCAGCGGCACGGCTGAGGGCAACTTTGGCAGCATCCACCGCACTGGCATCATCCCCGACATACAGTTTCACTAGGGTTTGTTGTTCCTGGGCATCCCAGGTCCAGTAGGCCCGCACCCGCTCCACCCCAGGGGTTTGGGCAGCAATCGCTTCATAGTCTCTGGCAGAAACCGCTCTCCCCAAAGCCAGCACAGATTGAGGGGCATAGCGACGAATCTGCTGAGGCGATTCAGGATCAGCCCCTCCTCCCACAGGCACGGGGTTACGAATGGATTTGAGTCGGGGATGGGGAGTCACCATTACCGTGAGGGAACCTGCATCAGGAGCGGCGGCACCACTGCCGTAGCGATAGCGGGCTTTAACATTATTGATGCCAGACGGCAGCCTCGCCCCATGAATGCCATTACCAAACAACACATGGGTTTTCTGATCCTCATCCTCACGGGTGACAAACACCTGAGCATCGGCGGACTGACCATAGAAGCTGGGAACTTCCTGCCACTCCACCTCCTTGACCCAAACCCGCAACGTGCTTTTGTAAGCGATCGCTGCCGTTGGATCGCCACTGAGTAGATAGGTCAGAGGTGATTTTTGTAGGACGAATTCCTGGTTGGCAAGGCTGGCATCCCCGCTGCCCAAAATTTCTACTGGAACCGTTTGCCCGCGGGAAACTGATAAGAGATTGAACAGTAGCGAGAGAGGCGGCTTTAAGGCGACAGGCGGCTTGGCAACCTGCGTTACCCCCAACCCTGGGGTAAGATCGCTTGCACTGAGGTTTGCCTCAACCCCTTTGCCCCTGGTATCCTCGATCAGGATAGGAACAGTGGTATTTGGGGGCAGTTGGGCGGGAACATCAGCCAGAACCAGGTCTTTCT
>JBBIQC010000539.1:0-3964 GCA_037442585.1 Oscillatoriales cyanobacterium bin_317 | reverse complement strand
GCACTGCAATGGTCATTCAGAGACTATGATCAACATACTTAGAACATCATCCAGTAAAAACGATGTTTCACAAAATCTTAGTTCCCCTGGATCATTCTTCGATGAGTCAGGATTTGTTTGAAAAAGCATTGACTCTGGCCGTTGCATTGAAAGCAGAATTAATGTTGCTGCATGTTCTCTCTGGAGAAGAATCAGATAGCCCCCTACCCATTCCTCCCGGAGCCGATAAGATTTATTGGATACCGGGCAGCGAGGTCAATCTGGAACTCTGGAAGAAACAATGGGAGCAGTATGATGCAAAATCGTTGCAGATCTTGCAGGACTTTTTATCCCAGGCTCAAAGGCAGGGGGTTCCTACCGAAGTGCAGCAAATGCCTGGCAACGCGGGACGGGCCATTTGTGATATGGCTACCAATTGGGGGGCTGACTTGATTTTGATGGGAAATCGGGGACACACCGGATTGAAGGAATTGTTTCTGGGCAGTACGAGTAATTACGTCCTGCACCACGCCCCTTGTTCAGTTCTGACGGTGAAATTGGCTGCACCAGTGAATGCCTGAACCAGACCTGACTGAGCATTCATCTTTAAAGGGTGGCAGCGGCTGACCCTCGATCGCCACTCCAACCCGCAAGCTGTTATGAATAAAGGAATTTAGTAAGCCAGAGTTTCTAGCGTTTCTCGGAGGTAACGGCGCACGAGCACATCCAATCCCAAACCATGCAACTGGCTATTGCTGTTGCGTTCCAATTGCCAGCGGCGAAATCCAGAACTGTTGGTGATCGCCTGCTTCAGGCTCTCCCAAATTTCAGAATCTCCGGGTAGGTTTGACAGATCCTGGGATCGATTGCTCATGGATGAAACGCTCTCAAACGAGGAAGGATTAGGAGTAGGCATAGAAATACCAGTGAGGGGTTACTTTGAACCAGAGCAGCGACAATTAAAAACGGTGAACTAATCACCGCTTAACAAAGCATAACCCACCTATTTTGAATGATTGTGTGTATTATGACACCAATCTCGAGAGGGAAAGGGGATTACTTAAGGGACACCTAAGAGTTGCCGCTCCTGGCTGGCTGTTTCTCCGAAATGTTGCATAGCAGTACTGAGATGTTTCAATAAGGTGGCTTCCGGCAATGGCCCCTGAAGATGGCTCCAGGGAAGAATTTGCCCCGGTTGCCAATCGTTGTAAACGTAATCCTCCAGAGGAGGTAATTTCCCCCGCAGTTCCTTGAAAGCACGACGGTAGCTGCCCAGCGTGTCTCCATAATGGCGGGTCAGTTCCAGCAGGTAGGATAATCGCCGATCGCCCCGTGATAGCAAAGCCTGAATCACTGACCAGTTATAGCTTTCGGGACGAAAATCAATGCCCTGCGATCGCAACTGTTTCTGCAAAAACTGCAGTCGCTTTTCCGCCTGACGATTCACTCCAAACCACTGGAAAGGCGTGTGAGCTTTGGGGACAAACGTACTGCAACCGAGCGTCAGCCGTAGACCAGGAGCCGCTTTTTTAATCGCCCGCATCATGTCCACCGTTTGTTCCAGATCCGTCATTTCTTCGCCTGGAACTCCGGCCATGCCATACAGCTTCAGGTTACTCAGTCCTCCGGCCTTGGCATTAATCGCTGCCTGAATAATTTCCTCGTTGGTTAGCTTTTTGTTGATGATTTGACGTACCCGATCGGAACCACTTTCCACCGCGATCGTGATGGAGCGGGTATCATGCTTCACTAACGTTTCTGCCAGTTTCGGAGTCACGGTATTGGTACGAACAGAGGCAATACTGAGCCGCACCTGATCCTGTTCTGGACGATTCAGGTAATCCAACAACTCCTCAAATTCGGGATGCTGGGTAACAGAGGCTCCCAATAATCCCAGGCGATCGGTAACTTGTAAGCCTCGATCAATGGCAGGAATGAGCGACTGCTCCAAATCGGCTGTGCGGAACGGCAGGGTTAAATAGCTGGCCAGACAGAAGCGGCACATTTCCGGACAACTCCGTACCACCTCGACCATGTAGATATTTTCCCAGGCGGCTTTCTCTGTAACAACCGTCGAGGCAGATAAGGTATTTCCCCGGTAGGTTTGCTTTTCGATGCGATCGGGAATACCCGAATCGATGGGTTGAATCGATCTCACTGGCCCATCTTCACCCTCGTAAGTCACCTCATACAGCGCGGGCACATACAATCCCGGCACCTGCGCCAGATGCTTCAGTTGGGTCAGGCGATCGCAATGACGCACCGCTTTGTAGGCCGCAATAAATTCCCCCAGTAGCAGTTCTCCATCCCCCAGCAAAATCACATCGAAGAAGTCGGCAAAGGGTTCGGGATTGGCCGTTAATACCGGGCCACCGCCAAAGATCAGGGGATGAGAGGAATGAGAAGCATTGAGGGGCGATCGGGCCGCTGCCCTTACCGGAATTTGCAAAGACTCCAGCAATCCCAGCACATTCACATAATCCAATTCCCAGGAGAGGGAAAAGCCGATTAATTCCGGGTCGGCAGGCAGAGCTTCTTGAGCATCGGTAAACAGGCGACTGACGTGCAAATCCGATCGAGCCGCCAGGGTTGCCCAGACGACTTGATACCCCAGGCTGGTAATGCCCACACTATATTCATTGGGAAATGCAAAGATAGTGGGAATCGCATCAGGTTCTGAAATGGCAGGAGTAAACAGCAGGCGTTCAGCCGCAAAAGGAGCAGACATAAGTTAAGACTTTCCAGGGTTACGAAATAGATCCCGAATCAGACAACGGAAGCCAGGAAGCAGATCCTCACAAGCCAGTTCGTCTTCTTGAGTCAAAATCTGGGTTTGGGTGGGAGAGAAGTAGATGGTCAACGTGCGATGTTCAGGGGAAATCAGCCACACCTGCCGCACACCTGCCGCCAGGTATTCCAACACTTTGCTAGTGACTTTCTCATACAGATCATTAGGAGAAATAATTTCAACGGCCAGGTCGGGGGCAATTTCCCAGATGCCTTCTGGTTCTCCCTCTGGCGGGATGCGATCGGCAGCAACAAAGGAAACATCAGGAAGGCGATCGTTACGCCCAATTTTGAAGGTGGCATCAGGGCCGTAAACCCCTCCTAACTGATTGGCTTCTACATGCAACCCTAATCTAACAATTAGCCGCGTCCCTACCCCACTGTGTCTGGCTCCTCCCGTCACTTTCTCCTCTGGTTGCCCGTCTATAACCTCGTATTCCTTATCGGGATTGAGAGCGACTTCAGTTGAGACAACCATATCGGCTTTCCAAAATCTGTTTGATGAGAACGTCTAAAACCAATCTATCGCAGGACTGTGGTGATAACCTAAATTCTCGATAAGGGCGTAGCATTCGGGTGTATACCTCTACAACTAGGCCAGAATCTCCTGCCGAATGCTGCGCCCCTACGCAATGTTTTTAGCTTTTTTGCTCCGACGGGACGAGGGGCAATAGCTAAAGTGTCGATCGCCGTACCTATCAAAGACTGAATATCCGGTACTAAACCAAGTCCAGCTAGAGAACTGGAGCTTTCCCATCAGAGAAACTATGGTTCTGGACTTGGACAAGGTTTAATTTTCTGAATTGACGTTCAGCTCGTCTAGATAGCTGAATCCGGTAACTCACAATCCCAGTTCCTGCTTAACTTTCTCCCAAGGAACCGTCCCCTCATTGGCCGTCTCTTCCCGAATTACTTTCAAGTCCTCTAGCTCCTCATTGTCCTCCTGCTCCTCCAGATGCCGTTCAAGCAAATATTCAACGTAGTGCAATACCTCAATGAGCAAGGGTTCTGGTGCTTGTGCGATCGCCTCAATTAGTTTTTCTCTAGCGGCCATCATAGATTTCCTGAATCTACTATCTGATTAGTCTGTGGCATAACAACGGTAAAGCGAGTTATCAAA
This sequence comes from Oscillatoriales cyanobacterium bin_317, assembly GCA_037442585.1. Lineage (GTDB taxonomy): Bacteria > Cyanobacteriota > Cyanobacteriia > Leptolyngbyales > Leptolyngbyaceae > Leptodesmis. The sequence goes on along the minus strand of JBBIQC010000539.1, from coordinate 78 downwards.
ATTTTTACCGTTAGTTTTACAGAGCCTGTCTTTGTTACTTGTTCCGTCCAAGGTTGATTACTTATCAGCTAGCCGTTG
>JBBIQC010000538.1:0-3967 GCA_037442585.1 Oscillatoriales cyanobacterium bin_317 | reverse complement strand
GAAGTAGAGTGTACTATTGATGTACTACTCATTCTCAGCCTCGTCCCCCCATAACTGCTGCATATACTCCAGATCGGTTTCCAGATCATCAGGATGGGTAACGGCCTGAAAGGTTGTATTCAGCAAATCCTGTTCCGAGTAGCCCAGCATGTCGCAGAGGGAGCGGTTAACCTGAAGCCAGTGTCCTTCCAGGGATACCAGGGCCATACCGATCGCCGCATTTTCAAACGCTTGATGAAATCGTTCTTCACTTTCTCGCAAGGCGGCTTCCGTTTGCTTGCGTTCAGTAATATCGCTACCAATTCCCAAGAAGCCGGTCAGCCCTCCCTGTTGATCCCACAAAGCGGTAATGGAAAGCAGAACGGGAAAGCGGGAACCATCCTTGCGAATGTAGGTCCATTCCTGTTCATCTAACAGTCCCCGCCGTGCTTTCGCCACAAAGGCTGCAAATCCCGGTGCGATCGGTTCTCCCAGTTCTTGGGAGAGGGCCTGCGATCGCGCCACAATTTCGGCCTGATCATGAATCAGCACCGGAGTCGCTTTACCAATCACTTCTGCTGCCGAGTAGCCCAACCACTGCTCTGCCGCCCGATTGAATGTGAGAATAGTGCCGTCCACCGCTGTAGAAATAATCGTGTAGTTGGCACTATCCAAAATGGCCTGTTGCAGAGCCGTGGTACCCTGTAACTGCAATTTAGCCTGTCTGTATTCCTCAGTGATTTGACTCACCCGCGCCAGACTTTGCCGAAGTTCTAATTGGGAAACGACCTGGTGACTTAAGGTCGCTAAAGCCTGAACTTGATCAGGACTCAGTTGTCGGGGTACGCGATCGATTACACACAGCGTCCCCACACTATAGCCAGCCGAGGTTGTCAGGGGTGCGCCTGCATAGAAGCGGATGTAGGGTTCCCCAGTGACCAGCGGATTGTGGGCAAATCGTTCATCTGCCAGCGTGTCCAGCACAATCAAAACTTCTTGAGGATGTACCACGGCAAAAGCACAAAAGGCTTGATCTCGCAACGTTTCGCTGATAGTGAGGCCAATTTTCGACTTGAACCATTGGCGATGTTCATCAATCAGGCTGATTAGGGCGATCGGCGTGCCACAGATCTGAGCCGCTAATGCCGTCAAATCATCAAATGCGGCATCTGGTTCCGTATCTAAAATCTGATACTGACGCAAAGCATCCAGTCGGGCAGATTCATTCTCAGGTCGGGGGATTTGCATAGACATAAGCTGTACCCTCATGGACTAACTGCACTGAATGCGATCGCCTCCGGTCGCCTGAGTTTGCCTTAATACTTGACTGGCCGCCTGGTAGAGGGTTGGCAAATCTGTTCCATCGGTCGGACACTGCACCACACCCGCTGTGCACTGCACCCAGAACGCTTCGCCCTCAACTACCATGAGAAACTGAGTCTGCAAGTTCTGCACGACTTCGGAGAGCCGCCGCATGCCATCATGCTTGCTCATGCCAGCCATGCCAATGACAAATTCAGTTCCCCCCCAACGACCCACCACATCTTCACTATGGAAGGTTTGCCGCAGGAGTTGCCCCAAGCGAGATAAAACGCGATCGCCCGTATCGTAACCATACTGCTGATTAATCATCTGCATCTGGTCTACCTGCAAAACCGCCACACAGAAGGGCTGATTCTCCTCCCGATCTTGCAACCGCTGAGTCAGTTCTTGAACAGCTTTATAGCGATTGGCTACACCCGTCAGGGCATCCCGATCTAACCAACTGCGTTGCCAGCGCGATCGCTCCAGTCGGTTCAAAATTCGCGTCACCAGTTCCGGGCCAACGATCGGTTTGGCAATAAAATCATCGGCTCCAGCAGCAAAGACCCGATGCATCGTTTCTGCATCCGTATGCATCGTCAGAAACAGAATCGGTAAGCCACTCCATTGCGGATCATTGCGCACCACCTGGCACAGCTCAATGCCATTAACATGCGGCATTTCCACATCCAGAATCACCAGATCCGGCGAGGTTGCGGTCAGGGCTTCCAGAAATCGCAGCGGATCATCCAATGTGAACACACGGATGCCCCAGGGTTCCAGCAGAGTTTGCAAGACAGTCAGCACTTCCAGATCATCGTCCACCACCAGGACTCGTGTTTCTGCAGTGCGAGTATGCTCCAGCACCTGGGCGATCGTCTCCAGAGCCTGCGCTGCTATGACAGGTTTTGGCAACACCCGTCGGGCACCCAACCGGGTAATTTGCACCCGATCCATCAGGTGTTCTTGCTCAGTCAACACGACGGTAGGGATAGGTGGACAATAATGGCTCAGTTGCGCCAGAAAAGCCAGTGCTTCTGATCCAGAAAAGGCTGGCCTGGATGACTGGGAATGGCCTGGAAGATCCAGCAGAACGATATCGGGACGCTGCTGGTCAACTCGTTTCCTGGCCTCGATTAACGTGCTCACCTGCTGCGATCGCATCCCCCAACGCTTTGCTGCTTCAGAGAAGACGGCCGTTTCAGTCTGGTCGGCAATGACCAGCAGTTGAGGTCGTTCATCAGTGACTCTAGAAATCGCAGTCGGCAATAGGTCGGCAATCATGCCATCAGTGATGTGCTGTAACTCCCAGCGCAACTGGTTGACCAATTGGGACAATTGGGTAAGTTGCTCCTGCTCCAGGGTTTCGCACTCTAATAATGGCTCGATCGCCCTCGCAATCCGGGATCCTTCATCTGAACCAAACATCCCCAGAGATCCGGCCAGTTTATGCACCTCATGCTCAGCCTGTTGCCGCAATTCGTCGCTTAATTGATCCTGTAGGAGTAGAGTTGTTGCTCGTTCTACGACCGCCACCCGTCGATTCAGATTCTCTTTCGCCTGTTGCCAGACCTGGGTGCTGGATGATGCAGTCGATGGAGGAATGGCAGTAGTCCTGGCCGATGCTGGCGTTGCTTTTTGAGAGGACTTTGATTGAGATGAGTCGGCTCCAGTGGATTCTAATCTGCCAGTTTCATCGTCTGCCATCTCTTTGCGAGGCAATGCTGCAGGCTTGAGGCGATAGCCAATCCCATAAACCGTCTCCAGGGGATCATCAGCAATTCCGGCAGCCTTAAGTTTTTGGCGCAATCCTTTGACGTGCGATCGCACTGTTTCTTCTGTCGGTGGTTCCCCAAACGACCACAGTTGATCGATTAATGCACTACAGCTAAAAATCCGATGATTGTTCCGCAGGAATAATTCCAAAAGTTCATGTTCTTTCGGGGTCAAGTGCAGAGGTTGCCCATTGCAAGTCACTTCGCAGGTACTGGGATCCAGTTGCAAATTGCGCCATTCCAGTAACGGCGGCAAACTGGCTCCACCCCGCCGCAGCAAGGCCCGCATTCGGGCCAACAATTCCTGCATATCAAACGGTTTAGCCAGATAATCATCTGCCCCGGCATCCAGTCCCGTGACTTTGCTGGTGCTGGCATCTTGAGCCGTGAGCAGCAGAATTGGGGTTTGATTACCCTGCGATCGCAAGCGTTGACAGAGGCTGAACCCATCTAACCTGGGTAGCACGACATCCAGCAAAATCAAGTCATACACAAAAGCTTCGGCAAGCTCCCAACCCGTTTCACCATCCGTGGCTACATCTACAACATAATGCTGCTCCGTTAGAGTTTTGGTTAGGGACTCAACGATCAGGTCATCATCCTCAATCAACAGGATTCTCATAGCAAGCTTGTCACAGATAGATTTATCAGTAGATGAAAAATAGGCTTTTGTTCTCACTTCCAGCCTAGCTTGCATGAGTTTGAATGAGGCTTAATTTTAATTTCAGTCTCTCAACGAAAAATGCAATTAGACAGTATTTTCTAGCACTGCCAAAACAGATTCCACCAGTGATTCTGCTACAACTTCCTGTTCATAGTTTTCAATCAATCCCCTTTCTCTCCATTCATCGACCACTTCTAAGCTCGACTTTATCCATTTGTGAGGATAGGAAGGTTTATAGAAGAATAGG
>JBBIQC010000537.1:0-3975 GCA_037442585.1 Oscillatoriales cyanobacterium bin_317 | reverse complement strand
AGAGGGGGAGAAGGGATGGAGGGGTGGAGGAGTGGCTGGAGGAGAGGGAAATGGCGAGTTCTTGAGCGCGTTCGATGGCGCGGCTGGCTTGCACGGGGCTGAGGGTGATGCCTGTGACAGCGGCCTGAAATTTTTCTGCCAGGTATAGACTGCTGCCGCCAATGCCACAACCCACATCCAGAATTTGGGTAGCTTGCTGAATATTTCCCCAGTGCAGCAATTCCTCAATTAAATCAATCTGGGCTTGCCGCCGTTCCTTCTTCTCTTGGCCATCCGCACCGTAGTAGCCGTGGTGCATGTGCTCTCCCCAAATCTGCTCCCACAGTGTTGAAGAGGCATCATAAAACTGCTGAATGGATTGGTTGAGGGGCAGGTGTAATGAGGTATTGGTCATAGTTTCCAGGTCACATTTCCTTTTTCGTCATCCACACGGACGTTGACGGTCAGGGTTTGGCCTTTGGGATCGGTGACTTTACAGGCAAAGGTTTCTCCGCGTTTAGCTAAGCGAATTTTGCCGCCACAGTTGGTTTTTACAGCCAGCCCAAATTGCTCCTGGATGCCTTGCTGAATGTTCTTTTCCAGTTTGGGCAAGACCAGTAAATCCTTAGTACTCCACTGCAAGCCCTTCTTTTTATTCTCCAAGTTAATGGCCAGCGGAAAGGTTTTGCCTTCGGCGGTGGCCTGACAGGTAAAGGTTTTAGTTGTTTCCAGATTAATGTTGGCTGGACATTTGACCGATCGCACCGGAACTGCCGCTGTTTTTGAGACATCAACCTGAAGTTTCTGCTCCAAGTCCTGGATGGCTCTGGCTTTTTCTGGGGATGCAGTCGCCGTTGGACTGACGAAGGAGACTTGAGGGGAAGCAGATGGGGTAGGAGTAGGTGAAGTAGAGAGCGATCGTCCAGAGCAGCCAACTAGACCGCTGACAAGGAGCAGAACCGTAAAGCTGAGTGGAGCGGTAGACAAACGAATCATGGTGGGGATTTTAAAGATTAAAACATGCAAAAATGTAGTGCCTGGGGTTTCAGGAATCAAGTCCAGCGATAAAACTGTGAGTTCTTCTGGAGAAACGGCAGTTTTGGACGCGGACGAGTTTAATTTACCGTTTACTTTTGATCCAATGACTGTCTCCCGCACAATCTGTCTGGGGTTTCTTGCCGTGATTAGCATTGGCACCCTGTTACTCGCCATGCCCTTCTCCCTCGCCAATGAGGGATGGAGTTGGGAAAACCTGATCGTAGCGCTATTTACGGCCACCTCTGCGGTTTGTGTTACTGGACATATTGTGGTAGATACGGGGACTTACTTTTCTACCTGGGGACATATTTTTATTGTCATGCTGGTACAGGTGGGGGGGGTGGGGTACATGACCGCTACCACCTTTCTGTTGATTTTACTGGGACGGCGTATGGGGTTGCGAGATAAGGTGGCGATTCAACAAGCCCTCGATCGCACCGGAATTGAGGGAGTGGCTCAACTGATTCGATCGATCATTGCCACCACCCTGATTTTTGAAATTAGCGGTCTGTTTTTGCTACTGCCTGCCTTCGTTCCCCAATATGGTCTGGATCAGGGATTGTGGCTGGCTCTATTTCACAGCGTCAGTGCCTGGAATAATGCGGGGTTCAGCGTATTTTCGGACAATCTGGTCGGGTATCAGTCTTCTCTTTTGGTAAATCTAGTGATTCCTGGACTGATTATTTTTGGCGGCATTGGTTACGACGTAATTTTTGAAATGTATCTGTGGTTGCGGGAGCGTCTTTCACGAGGGAAACGGCATATTGTGTTGTCCCTCAACTTCAAGGTCGCCGTCAGCACCACCCTGATTTTGTTAGTCCTGGGCACGATCGCCTTCCTCCTCGTCGAGTTACGCAATCCCAGCATTCTGGCTGGGAAAGATTTGCAAACTCAGATTCTGGCGGCCTGGTTCCAATCCGTGACCTCCCGCACCGCCGGATTTAACACCGTCGATATCGGCAAAATGACCACTGCCGGATTGTTTATTACGATCGCCCTGATGTTTATTGGAGGCAGTCCGGGAGGAACCGCAGGCGGCATTAAGACAACGACTTTGCGCGTATTGACCAGTTGCACCAAAACAATTTTGCAGGGACGGGAAGAAGTATACCTGTATGAACGACAAATCCCGGTATCACTGGTACTAAAGGCTGTAGGGGTTGCGGTTGGGTCTTTAGCGCTCGTGATTGTGATGACAATTCTGATTGCGCTATCCGATCCGGAGTTTGATTTCATCCAGATTCTATTTGAGGTCGTCTCTGCCTTTGCCACTGTCGGGCTGTCTACTGGGGCGACTCTGGATGCTCAGTTTTCTACCTTTGCCAAATTGGTGCTAGTAGCGACGATGTATATTGGTCGGGTCGGGGTGTTATTGCTGATGTCTGCGGCTCTGGGCGATCCGAAACCCAGTTTTGTCCGCTATCCCGAAGAAAACCTGCTGGTTGGCTAGAACTGATTTCTCCGCTCCATCACATTCTGTTAAGTTAGATTAAACAAGTCACTCTGTCTTAAGAGGCTTGACGAGATCACTTTTTAGGAGGCGGCACTGTTTCCTGGCTCTGGAAAGTTGGTGCCGAAAGGCCATTGGTTAATCTATCTTCCTTAAACTTCTTTCAAAGTCTGCGGGCCAACAAAAAAAGCAAGCAATTTGCGGTAATTGGCTTGGGACGCTTTGGCAGAGCCGTTGCTGGAACATTAAGTCGGCAGGGCTACGATGTCCTGTGTGTGGATTCCAATGAGGCGAGAGTGGCGCAAATTTTGTCTGACCAGATTGCCACCCATGCTCGTCAGTTGGACTCTACCCAGCCAGCGGCCCTGAGAGAAGCGGGAATTTTTGAGCAGGATACGGTGATTGTGGCGATCGGCAACTTCGTTCAAGAAAGCATCATCACCACCCTGAATGTGAAAGAAGGAGGCGTTCCCCACGTCGTTGCCAAAGCCTCTTCCGAAGTCCACATGAAGCTGCTGCAAAAAGTAGGAGCCGATCACGTCGTTTTTCCAGAGCATGAATGTGGCTGTGCCCTGGCGAACTCCCTGATTCAACCCGGCATTCTGGAACGGTTTGAACTCGATCCCGATAACAGCATCGTGGAAATTCTGGTACCGGATGAGTTTGATGGCAAGACGATCGCTGAATTGAGATTACGCAGTACTTATGGCTTGAACTTGTTAGCGGTTAGCCATGATGGCCGCTTTGAAATCAATCCCCCGGCCAGCACCCGCCTCAAAAAAGGAACTGCCATGGTGGTAATTGGAGCCAATCAAAATTTGCAGCGATTAACGGTATAGGGGAGAGTTAAGAGTTGAGAGTTGAGCCACCTACTCATCCACTGCTCACCTTCCACTATTCACTTATTCACTCCTGACTCACAGATGAAAACAAAGCTGAGTAATCTTTATCCGCCAAGCCCAGTTCCAGGGTTTTGGTCAGGATAGATTGAACGGCCATCACGAGTTCGGGATTCAGTCCCAGGGATTGGGCTTCCGTGAGAAACAGGCCCATATCTTTCGCCAGGTGTTTGGTGGGGAAATTGGGATTTTCGTAGTTGCGATCGAGCATCCGTTGCAGCTTTTTGTCAAAGGTAGGGGCATACAGGGCACTTTCCCGCAAAATCTCCATAAACAGATCCACACTGGCGTGCTGCCGTTGAATAAATCCCAGGCTGGTGGCAAAAGCCGTAGTCAGAGAACCAATCAACTGATTCAGAGCCAGTTTAACTGCTGCTGCCGCACCCACAGGGCCAATTAATCGAGGATTAGGGCCAAAGCAACTGAGGACTTCCTGCCATTGCTCAAATTGTTCTGAAGTGGCCCCCACCATGACAATCAATTTGCCGCTCTGCGCTTCAGGAATGCTGCCCAACACCGGGGCTTCCAGGTAATCACCTCCAGCCGCCAGAATTTCCGCTTGCAAGGCACGGCTTTCCGCAGGAGCGATCGTTCCCATTTGAATCACAG
>JBBIQC010000536.1:0-3989 GCA_037442585.1 Oscillatoriales cyanobacterium bin_317 | reverse complement strand
AGGGAGAACTCCATCGCTTTCGCATCAAACTTCGTTCCGTCATGGAACAGTACACCCTGACGCAGGGGAATGGTGTAGCTCAACCCATCGGCACTCACTTTGGGTAGGGCGGTTGCCAGTTGGGGTTGCAGTTCGCTGGTGCCGAGTTTATAGCTATAGAGCCGATCGCCCAGGTTATAAAGTAAGTTTCCAGAAAAAATGCTGTAGGCATCGGCGGGATCCAGGGTACTCACAGTAGGGGCAGCAGTTCCCAAAACAATCCGATTGGTGCGAGATGGAGCAGCGGCATCGGGGGCGGAGCGGCTACAACTGACGGTCAAAAGGCAACACAGGCAAAAGAGCAACAGAAACCGCAACGACGATCGCCAGCCAACATTCACCATCACACAATCAGGCCATCCCACCCCATGCAAGTCAATGTCTATTCTAGTCAGCCGAGCGATCGTTCGGATGGATTAGACGGTGCTGGGAATGATGCGTTGTTCGCGACAGGTGCGATCGTAGGTAGCATTCAAATCAACGGGAAGGCACAAACCCCCTTGCAGCCAGAGGGGTAAGGTTGGCAGGGGTTCTCCTACTGCAAGCGAATGTTGCCAGATATCCAAACTGGGTTGTCCCTCCCGTTCCACCACTCGGTAAGCAACTCCATACAAACTTTCCTATTGATTTCCACCATTTCAGTGGCAGGTACAAAGGGAATACTCTGATCGGGTGGAAGAGGCTCCCAGAACGTTAGCACATCTCCTTCCCTGAGAGTCACTGGCTGAACTTCCTCACAGGTGGCCACGTCAATCTCAATGCCAAATTGTACATTCGGTTCAGCAAAGTAACCTTTTGGCAATTTCTGATTTAAATTCAGAGGCAATATAAGCCGCCCAGGCATTATGAAATGCGTGCCAGTGACGGCGGATGCTTAAAGGTGGACGAAAGTGATCCTGCAAGACCATAAATATGTGGTCAATCCCGGCAGAGTATGAGCCAGACATCAGCATCTATCCACAAATGACAGATGACCAATGACTAATGACCATCATACAAACCACCCTAAAGGATTTCTAGGAATTCCTTTCAACCGCCTTGCGTTTTTCTGCGTAAAAGCGACAGGCCAGATGTCCCAAACCGTATAGCAGTCCCGCATCGCTGCTGACTCCAATCGCGGTTCCCACAGCGGGAATCACTTCTAAAATACTCAGTCCCGATTTCATTAAGCCAGAACTTCCAGTCGATAATCCCCAGAGTGCTAGAACTTCACCTCGACGGGTGGAATCGGTAGGAGGGAAGCCATAGATAGCAGCGATCCGGTAGAGCATTTCTGCTTGCAGGACGGCGATCGCGCCCATATCCACGGCAAACAAACTCAAAGCCAGAGGTGGAATCAGGTTCGTGGCCAAACCAACACCCGCCGCTTTCCAGGAGGTATCGACCATAACACGGTGGGCCAACTGTTCCTCGGTTTCTGCAGGATACTGTCGTCGCAGTTTATCCACATCCTGTTGTACCCGTGCTGTATCCACCTGTCCCATTGCGGCCATCAACCAGTTGAGCACAGGCACCTTCGTGGCAAATTTAACGATCGGATTTTCGGCAAAGGGGGTGACGACCCGACCGATCGTTTCTGTTCCTTGCTCGACAAACCGATAGAGTTTAGGGGCTACCATATCATCCACTACGGTCGCGGTTTGCTTCAGGTGATCGGCGATCGTTTGAGAAGCTCGCATCGCAGCGGCGATCGCATCGCGCACAGGATCGGGAGAGGACTCTCTATCGGAAGGTGCCATAGGTTTAGCGTGATTGGGTAAAGTTCTCATACCTCTACTGTAAAGAACAATTTGGCCTCCAGAATTCACTCACAGGTAGCAAGAACCGCCCCATCTACCGGGTGAATTCCGTCTAAATCGATTGACCTCAGGAAGCACGAAGCGCTGTTGGCAACGATCCTGATTGATTCTCCCAGCGATCGCTGGGGAACACTGATATAGAAGGGTTAGCGCGATTCAACCTGAGTGATTTTCTACTTATGCAAGAGCCTGCAGAGTTCCTTTTTCCATTACCAGACTTGACTTTTTCTGAAAACCTGCTGTTCAAGTTGCCTCCCAAGGCCAGAGAGTGGGCAGAGAGTTTACCCTGGGCCGAGCGTCGGTATGTGTTGTCGTTGTGTCATCTCATGGTCGCGGCTTCACCCGAAATGCGGGCTAAATTTTTAGATGACTATACAGCGGATGGTCTGGTGTGTAAGGTGTTGGAAGACCGCGACACGCGGCAAAAAGTGAACTCTTATCTCAAAAAATTTAGATTGACCACCAATCTCAACACCAGTTCCCTCAGGCAATACATTCGCCAATTCTATATTCACTCCGCCCAGGACATGCGCATCCAGCCTGACCTTTACCTTGAATCTGCGTTGCGACTGGTGATGAGTACGGAAGAGCGTAACCATGTTTTCTATTACATTTTGGGCTTTGAGCTGATCAAAATGATGTTCTGCATGAGTTGGTATCAGCACGAACGACTATATCGTTTACAACGCAGTCAGGATGAATTTATCCAGACTTATATCAAACCCATCCAGCATGCTCACCGGATTAATCAGATTATTGTTCCGAAGGATGAACATTTATTTTTCGCTCGCCGTGATTATTTTGTCAAGCAACCTGTGATGAGCGAGAAAAAGTTGGTAGAACTGGCAATGGCTACCTTCACCACTGAAGTGACAACCAATTTTGGCTTTTCGATCATTCGTCATCCCCATGCTTTAGTGTTTGATTATCACTATATTTTTGAAGCTGAACCCGATCAGATGTCCCTGCCATGAGTCCAGTGAATGACCCTGCCCTGGTGGCCGAGTTGACCCAGTTGTACCTGACCTACGAAACAGCCCTCTGTGAGAATGACCTGGCTACATTGGATGCGCTGTTTTGGGACTCGCCAGAGGTGGTACGGTTTGGGGCTACGGAAAATCTTTATGGCATGGAAGCAATTCGTACCTTTCGGCAGGAACGTCCGGTTAAAGACCTGGCACGGGAAATTTCCAACCTGAAGGTGGTTACTTTTGGCCACGACACGGCAACGGTAACGCTGGAGTTTTGCCGAACGATCGCAGGTATTCCCCGATGGGGACGGCAGAGTCAGGTCTGGCGCAAGTTTCCCGAAGGCTGGAAGATTGTTTCTGCCCATGTCTCCTTACTGCCGTCGTAAATGGCAGGATAAATTGTCGATACCGCGATCGTCACAAGCAGGAAATGATCGGCATAATGGGTAGCGGCAAGCGATCGGTGGGAGAAGACTATGACGAATCAAAATGACCAGGCAAACCGTGATGCAAACACCAGTTTGGTAAAGGGCCACCCTTTCTTTTACTATGCATTCCTGGGTGGCCTGATGCTACTGACCAGTTGCACTCCCCCACCGCAAACCACCACCTCTCCTGGCCCTACCGGAGTTCCAACCAATGATTCTCCCACTCCGACTCTGACTATTCCCATTTCTCCAACCCCTACTCCGTCTCCGACTGCGACTGCCGAAAAACCCGCTTCTGTTAAAACGGTGGAAGCCAAATTGGCAGATCTAGTGACGCAAGCCACAGGCCTAACGGTGCAAGCGGTGGATTGTCCAGCCGATCTGGTGGAAAAAGCCGGAACGACGTATAACTGTACGATCACATCGGAAGTAGGTGCCTTCACAGGGGTTGTAGAGCCAACCGACCAACCAGGACAATTTAAGTGGGGCACCAAGGGACTCCTGCTGCTCACCAAGCTCAATACTTTCATTCAACAAAGTGTGCAAAGTCAGGGTGGTGGGCCTGTAACAGTCGATTGTGGAGGAAAAGCCAGAATTGCCAAGGTTGGCGAGACATTTGAATGTAAGGTAACTGATGCCAAGGGAGGTACGCGCACCACTCGGGTTATCGTCCGGGATGAGGTTGGCAATGTATTTATTGCTCCCCAGTAATTAAACCTTGTCCAAGTCCAGAACTGGAGTTTCTCTGATCG
>JBBIQC010000535.1:0-4008 GCA_037442585.1 Oscillatoriales cyanobacterium bin_317 | reverse complement strand
GTCGTCGGGGAGGGGAGTTTCTTCGGTCGTGAGTTGCAGGAATACGTCTTCCAGGCTGGCTTGGATGCGGCGCATTTCGTGTAAGCCTAAGTCTGCTCCCACGATCGCGGCGGCAATCTCCTGTCCGGCCAGGGTGGTTCCCGTTTCGCCCATAATCCGAACTTTGTGACGGCCTGGGGGTAGCTCTGTGTCTACCGGCTCAATCGTTTGGATGCTGGGAATCGTTTGCAGCGTTTGGTGCAGCATGGTTTCATCTCCCGCCACTTCCAGTTCATAGCCGGAACCTCTGGTCAGTTGAGCCAGCAGTCCCTCTGGAGTATTGGTTGCCACAATCCGCCCTTTGTTGAGGATGGCGACCCGGTTACAGGTCATGCTGACTTCCGGCAGGATGTGGGTAGAGAGAATGACAGTATGACTGCCAGCCAAACTCTTGATCAAATGGCGCACTTCAATAATTTGCCGCGGATCCAGGCCGACGGTTGGTTCATCCAGAATAATCACGGGGGGATCGTGGACGATCGCCTGAGCAATTCCCACCCGCTGCCGATAACCTTTGGATAATTTGCGAATCAGGGTGTTGCGCTTATCCGTCAGGCTGGTTTTCTTCAGGGCCGACTGAACATTCCGGGTGCGATCGCCCGCACTCACGCCTTTGATCCGGGCCACGAAATGCAAGAACCCTTCCACCGTCATTTCTGGATACAGCGGCGGCGTTTCCGGTAAGTACCCAATCCGTTTTCGTACCGCCATAGACTGGTCATGCACTTCATACCCTGCTACCTTGGCTGTTCCTGAAGTAGCAGGTAAATAGCCGGACAAAATTCGCATAGTCGTAGTCTTTCCGGCTCCGTTTGGCCCCAGGAAGCCCAAAATTTCTCCGGGTTCCACGGCAAAGGTCACATCCTCAATCGCAGAGGTGGTGCCGTAAACCTTACTCAAATGCTCAACTTCGATCATGGGCAATTCCCCATCCGGCGTTACCAATCTCCCATAGTAGATCGAGGTTGCGCCAAACGAGCCGTCATTTGTAGAGTTTTATTAGCGACACTGATGGAAGAACGCTAAGCTGGATTACTGAGATGGCGAATGAACCGTGCCATCTGGTAGGGTTGCACCAGTTAAATCCGCATTTGTAAGAATGGTTCCGGTGAGGTCGGCTCCCGTCAGGTCAGCATTTCGCAGAATCACTCCCGTCAAATTTGCGTAGCTCAAGTCGGCATAGCGTAAGCTGGCTTGACTCAAATCTGTGACCCAGGGAATCTGAGGATTTCGCCGTTGTAATTTGGCGCGACACAATTTGGCTTCATCCAGATTGGCATGACACAACAGGGCTTCACTTAAATTGGCATAACTCAAGTCTGCTCCGGTTAATTGAGCATGACTCAAGTTTGTTTGCTGATCCGTACTGGCACGGAAATCCGCTTCAAATAGCAGGGCATGAGATAACTGAGCATGGCTTAAGTTGGCTCCACACAAACTGGCCTTACTCAAATTCGCCTGTTCCAGATTCGCCTGCTGCAAATTTGCTCCACTCAGATCGGCTTCGCGTAATTGGGCGTGCTGCAGATCGGCCTGCATCAAATTGGTTCCCCAGAAGATTGCCTCACTTAAGTCTGCAGCATTGAATGTAGCGTAGCTGAAATTACTTTTTCCACAGCGGGACTGGCGCAAGTCACTGTGGCTGAAATCGGCGTGGTTGAGGCAGATGTTGGTTAAATCCGCCTCCTGTAAATTGACTTTAGGAAAACGACGTTCTCCCATCTGGTAGCGCTTTAAGATTTCATTCCCATCCATAGGTGTATCGGAGTTTGGGCATCAACTTATTGTAGGCGGGGAGGGGATTTTGGATTTTAGATTTTGGATTTTAGATTTTGGATTTTGGATTGAAGGTGTCTAGAAAGGTGGCGATCGCCTGATTAAAAGCCTCTGGTTCCACCAAAAAACACCAGTGATTGCCAGGAACCTGGACGATGTTCAAGTTTTTCAGGTAGGTTTTGTAGGGCTTCAATTGCCAGTTGGTACGATTCAGTCCTTTCTCTGGTTGCACAAACAGGGTCGGAACATCAATCGGTACGGTCAGTCCGGCCACCTGCATGACATCGGCAAAGATTTCGTCTCTGGCCTGGATGACAAACTTACTGCCCCACCGCCCATCCGATTTTGGTTCCAGCGCATTCTGAAATACAGACTGTTGCAGTTCACTCCATCCCCGATACTGCTTGAGTTGACGGGCCTGGTGTTCCGCCTGCTGATAACTCTCAAATGGCCCCATCATCTTCAAAAAGGGCAGCACGCGATAGAGCAGGGGAAAGGTGGGGGTGAGCCAGACGGGGATACGATCGATAAAAAAAGGATCAATCAGCACCAGACTGCGAAATCGCTGTGGTTGCTGAGTCGCCCATAAGGCGGCAACCTTTGCTGACCAGGAATGAGCCACCACATGAGCCGATTGCCAACCAACGGCATCCATCAGTGCTTCTAGATCCCGAGTAATGTCACTGGACTGATAGCCTGCAGCGGGTTTACTGCTGTCCCCATGTCCTCGCAGATCGGGAGCCAGAACGTGGTAGCGATCGCTCAAATCTTCCCCTAAACTCTGCCACACACCCGCGTGATCGGCCATGCCATGCAGCAACAGCACGGGTTCCTCGCCTCGGTGCCACTCCAAATAGGACAACTGCACGTCAAGCAGATTTAAAGTGCGACGGGAGGCATTGCTAGAATTCATTCGGGTTCGATACAAGTAGGTTTGTTCCTCAAAATCGGTAGGTTAATTGCAAGGATATTCCCTACCGCAATTTTAAACTCCTGCCACCGGATCCTCACCGCGTTGATCGCGAAATACCTATGAAGTTGCCCAACGAATTGGCATCCTTGTGAGTGCGCTAGTGAAATAGTAGAGGTTAACCCACAATTATCGGTTTTAGGGCCATACAGTCCTGAAAGGCTTGGTGTGCGATCGCCCATCTCCTGTATAACCAACCCGCTCTATCATGCGGCAATTTGCCGTATAGAATAAAGATGATAATTCATCAAAACGCTTGAGCTAATATGGCTGATACAACACCTGCAAAATCGCTGGCGCGACTGGAAGCGCGGATCAGTCCAGAAACGAAAGCGCTTCTGCAAAAAGCCGCCGATCTGGAGGGACGAACCTTAACCGATTTTGTTGTCGCCAGTGTTCAGGCGGAAGCCTATCGAGTGATTGAAAAGCATCAAACCCTAAAACTTAGCCTGGAAGATAGTGAGGCGTTTGCCAATGCGCTCCTTCATCCTCCCCAGCCTAATGAGGCATTGAAGGCAGCAGCACTCCGATACAAGCAGGTTATGGGAAATCAATGGCCCTCAAAATCGAACTTCTAGATCGTCAAAAGCATAACCGCTCAAACTTCTGCTGTGGCAAAGACAGCTTAGACAATTACTTGCGTAAGCAAGCCTCTCAGGATCTCAAACGACGAGTTGCGACTGTATTTGTCCTGATTAATGATCCTGAAGCCACTGTGCTAGCTTACTACACGCTTTCAACCTACACAATTAACATCACGGTGCTGGATGAAGCGTTTGCCAAACGATTACCTCGTTATCCATTGCTTCCAGCTACCCTATTGAGTCGCCTTGCGGTTGACGATCGCCAAAAAGGTAAAGGATTAGGTGCGCTGCTGCTGGTGGATGCTCTTAAAAAGTCACTGGATGCTTCTAAGCAAGTTGCATCTTTAGCGGTAATCGCAGAAGCTTTAGATGAGAGCGCAGCAAACTTTTATCTGAAATATGGCTTTCAGCCGTTCAGGCAAAATCCCATGAAACTCTATCTGCCAATGAAATCGGTTGCAGCGCTGCTCTCGCCCAATGACCAATGACCATCCTCCACTTTGTTACTTCATAGAAATAGTACTTCATGAAACGATTCTTGTTGCTCCTGAGTTTAGCGATCGCCACGCTGACCACTGTGATGATCATGCAAATTGGGCAACCTTCAGTCGTACAGGCCGCCTCTAATTGCGATCGCTC
>JBBIQC010000534.1:0-4021 GCA_037442585.1 Oscillatoriales cyanobacterium bin_317 | reverse complement strand
CACGCTCCCTATGCAAGCAGTCACATTCAGCATTACTACATAAAAATTAGATCTGAATTTTTAACCAAAAAACAATAGCCCGGATAGCGAAATAGCCGGACAATAGGGCACCTAAAGTAGATTATTAAGATTTTTAACAAGAATGAATTGCTTTTCCACTCTAGGCACATGATATGGGGTTCTGTTACGTTTAAAACATAGCTTCTTCTCCTGTTATCTGCTTAATAGGGTTGTGGCTTCCTGTGTTATTTACCTCACTCTTGAATATGAAACCTATTAATTTTGTGCAGTCTGCTTCTGCACATCAAGATTCCACTTCAGTGGGGCAACTCTGCTCCATTAAACATCAAGTTTGGAAATTTCCAACACTTGTTGGGCTAACTTTTTTGAGTGCCGCGATCGCTCTGGTAGAACTCGGTATCCATGTCAGTCCTTCCCTGGCCCAAAGCCGGGGCTACTGGCGAGGTGCTCCACCTAACCGCGCGGGTGTAGTGTCTACCAACAGCGGCATTGGCTTAAACATTCGCTCTGGTCCTGGTCTGCACTTCCCCATTATTGGGGGTGCCCCCGATGGTGCGTTTCTCGACTTAACTGGCAGACCTGTGGTTGCCAATTGCTATACCTGGCGGAGAGTTACCACGGGAGGATGGGTGGCTACGGAATACGTCGCAGGCAACTTTGGTGGTTGTAGACCAGGTCCCGTTTCTCCCCCTGTTGGTATTGCTCCCCCGGTTCGTCCCCCTGTCTCTGGGCCTGTTGGCCCTTGGCGAGGAGGCCCTTACATCGTGGTGGTACCCGAAATAGGCGGCAATTTGCCCAATCAATTAGCCTGGGTACAACAGTTTGTTCCTGGTGCTTTTCCAGATGTGGCCTTACCGGGATCGTTTATCAATGCAGGAAGTTTCGGGGATTATGATGCGGCTCAATCCCAGAGCTACTTTCTGCGATCGCAGGGCTTTGATGCTCGCGTCTATTTCGCCTACCGATAAATCCAGACGGGTTTAACCGACCGCCTCTCTATTAAGGGTGCGATGGCATCACTCCTCGCAACCTCAACCAGGCATGGAATTCAAAAGGTTCGCTTGCCGTTTCCTATCGCCTGTCCTGCCAGCCATCCGGTTGTCCAGGCACTTTGGAAATTGAAGCCACCCGTCACGCCATCAATGTCCAGAATTTCGCCCGCCAGGTAAAGGCCGGGACATTGGCGACTTTGCATGGTCTTAAAATCGACTTCCTGCAAACGAACGCCGCCACAGGTGACAAATTCTTCTTTGAAGGCTCCTTTGCCCCGGATCAGAAATTGGCCCTGGGTCAGTTCTTGCAGCAATTGATTTAAAGCTTTGTTGGATAACTCTGCCCAGCGATCGCCCGGTGCAATTCCCACCGCCACCGTTAACCGTTCCCACAATCGCCGAGGAATCGGAATGGGGCAATTCGCCACGATCGATTTTTTGGCTAACTGCGAACGAACGGCCAGTACCTGCTGCCGCAAACTCTCTGGATTAATTTGAGACACCCAGTTAATTCTCAAGGAAGCCTGATAGTGATGGTCATGAAGCAGTCTGGCTCCCCAGGCAGAAAGTTTGAGAACGGCTGGCCCACTTAAGCCCCAATGAGTAATCAGCACGGGGCCAGTCTGCTCCAGGTTAGGGCTATTCTCTACTTGCAAGCGCAGGTGAGCCGAGGCCACAGATACTCCGGCTAAGTTACTCAATCGAGGATCGCTGATCTGAAATGTAAATAAAGAGGGAACTGGCGGTTCGAGGGTGTGACCTAGCGATCGCGCGATCGCATATCCGGCTGGATTGCTGCCCGTAGCCAGTAACAGCCGATCGGCTGGCAACATCTCTCCCGATTTGAGCCGCAGATGAAACCGATCGTCAAGCTTCGTCACTGATTGGACTGCAACGCCAGTCCGAATTTGCACGCCTGCATTCCTGGCCGCCTGCATCAAGCAATCAACAACCGTCGCTGAATCATCTGTTACCGGAAACATTCGACCATCGGCCTCGGTTTTCAACCGTACCCCGTGGGCCGCAAACCACTCCACCGTGTCTTTAGCCTGGAAGCGACTGAAGGCTCCCCGCAAGGCTTTTCCTCCTCTGGGATAGTTTTGTACCAGGAGAGCCGGATCAAAACAGGCATGGGTAACGTTACAGCGGCTACCTCCAGAAATCCGTACTTTCGCTAATGGCTGATGGGCCGCCTCTAGCACAATTACTCGCATTTCAGGATGGGCTTCAGCACAGGCGATCGCCCCAAAGAACCCCGCTGCCCCGCCTCCAATCACAACAACCTGGAATGGAAATTGATCCGTCACAACTGTCGCTAACTAACACTAAACTTAATGATGCCATTTTCAAAAGCACGAACGGTTTCCAGCAGACAGGACGGATAGAAGGTAAGCAGGTGAGTTTACGGTGAAGACTAATAATGCTGGGCAACTGGTACTAATGTTTTAAATTCAGGGGTAGCCTTAGAGACGGCTGGCGCGTTGTTTCGATATCTTTCTCTGAGGTAATCTCGCAGTAGGGGTTGCAGAGAAACACAGGCAGTTGTTTTTTTGAGTAGCGATCGAGCTTTCAGCGATTTCAGTGCTTCTAACAGATCGGTTGTGGGGATAGCAGACGAAATCTGCGATCGCAGATTCGCAAAGGAGCAGGACGGATCCTGAGTGGCGAGGACTTTCATCACGTCGTGTTCCAGGGCCGATAAGCGATCGCAGTGTTGATCAAGCAACTGACGAATATCGTCGAAAATCAAAACATTGTGATCGAAAAATGCGGTGAGGCTACCATCAAATAGGTGCAGGATCTCCAACAGATAAGGATTGCCACCGTAATAGGTGATTAATCGCTCCCACTCGGATGGACTCCCCTGAAACACACCCCTGGCACTAAAGATCTGTTGCGCTGCTACAGGCTGTAATCCTGGCACGGGTAAGACCCGGATTGAGAGTTGAGTGCCTGCCAATTGCTGTACCCGTTTCGGTGCTTCGCGACTGGTCAACACCACACAGCTTTGATGCCGTCCCTGTCCCAGGTGTGTGAACAGTTCCTCATACTCCTCATAGTTAGCGTCTGTTCCATAAGTGATAGGGATGGCGCGATCGCACTCAGCCTGTAGGGAGCACAGGGAGCCGGGCAAAACCGCTTCTACGTTATCCAGCACCACCAAGCTACGATTTTGGCGCAAATAGTTCAGCAGGAGCAGCATCTTGGCGTGGGTCTTTTCTGGCAAATTGGACTTTGGCTGAGACGTAAAGTGTTGAATCAGATCATCGAGAAGTTCGTTGCAAGACGGGATCGGATGCAAACATTTTGGCATCGGTTGCAGGCTGTACCAGATGACAGATTGGAATTGATGCTGCATCTGTTCGGCAAGCTTGGTGGCTAACCAGGTTTTGCCGATCCCACCCATGCCAACCAAAGCCACTAAACGACAGTGTTGCTCCGAGATCCAATGCTTTAAAGTGGCCAATTCTGCAGTGCGACCGTAGAACACCGATACGTCCGGTGCTGTTCCCCAATGCAAGGTAGTTCTAGGAGAACAGGATGGAAGGATCTGCACTCCCTGGGGGGATAGCCCCAAAATTTGTTCCAGCGTCTCATCTGGCTGCAGGGGAGTGGTATAATCGCCAGCTTCCAGGGTCAAATTAAAAGCACTGAAGTAGCGAGCCAGGGTGCGTAAATCCACACTCGCTTGTCGGGCATGAACTTTGCTGAGGGTATGAGTCGATAGCCCAGTCTGTTCACTTAAGGCTTCCAGCGTGGCGGATTTGCTGTAATGATTCCAGCGATTGGATTGAGAGATGGCCGCCTGGAGTTTTTGCAACCCCGGTAGCGTGAGAATAGCAACTTTTCGATGGCGCTGTTGCGATCGGGACATGGTAGGTATGGGGGGATGAGGGCCGGGGGGCAAAGGGCGACCAGTGGAGGAGCACAGAAGGGCAGAGAACACAATTATCTATTCGCAGGTTATTGCATTTTTCTTTTAAGGATAGAAGTTTACATATAACTTA
>JBBIQC010000533.1:3259-4026 GCA_037442585.1 Oscillatoriales cyanobacterium bin_317 | reverse complement strand
GGCCTCTAGAAGTTTGCTAGTATGACGGGCTGTAAATCTATAAGGTATAAGGTAAAGCTGGAAGGAAACGTTTGGGGATTTCTAAATCTTTTTGAAATGTTCGCAATACAGCTTTACAATTAGCGTCTCATCTGTTGCTCTACTTCAACATTTCCCCAGTGGAAGCAAGGGTTGTCTGTAACAGATGTTTCAGTTTGAGCTTTTCATTTTGAATGGGTTCTCGTTCCCGTGCATCTCTCCTGAGAACGATTATGGCTATTCTTCCACCGTTTCTACTTGTTTTGGATACCAGTGCCTTACTTGCTGGAGAAACCCGGCAGTGGCAGGAGATAACTCGCCTGGGAGAGTGTTTTGTCCCGGAGGCTGGTCTGGAGGCGATACAAATGTTGTGCGATCGCGCCAGTGAACCAGAGATCGAAAGTAAAGCCAGGGAATTCATGCGCTTTTTTGAAACCAGTGGGTGGCAGACGACTAACGCGATCGCCGAGCATCCCTCTTTGCAGCCCGCCGCAGGTCATGCCTTAAGCCAACGAGCACGACTGGCTCTGGAGGTACTACAAAATGCTTACGGGCTGGCCCATCGGCGTTCAGAGAGTCTAGTGATCCTGGTGGCGAATGATCAACCCCTGCTGCAACGGCTTTTGGGATTGAACCGGTCTAACCTGTGTGGTATCCCTCTGACTGCTCTGGTGCAATGGAGCCGAACTCAACGCCGACCGGCCACCGTCAACCATCACCTGCAATTGATGCGGTCTACAACCCCAGTT
>JBBIQC010000533.1:0-3249 GCA_037442585.1 Oscillatoriales cyanobacterium bin_317 | reverse complement strand
CGCCCAGTCCCAGGAAGGCTCTGACCCTCATTCACTGCCGCCAAAACAGAGCACCGGTCGCCAAACGGCTGCCCGTCAGATTTCAGCTCACCAACGATCGGCCAGTCCTCCTCCTGCTTCTGCTCCCGTGCGATCGCCTACTTCTCGTCCCAACGCCAGGACTTCCTCGCCTCCCCGTCGAATCCGCCGTTCTTTCCGGTTTTCCAGTTTTCTGGCCAATCTGATTACCCTGGCTGTTCTGGCGATCGGGGGAGGTGCCCTCTGGCGATTCATTCATCCCGCCAGTTTCAACCAATTCTGGCAACAGTTGCCGTTTGTCGGACGATGAAAACATGGCATCAGGTGCGGAACACAGGGACAGACGTTCAAGAGGATGATGTTTATGCAGTCTGATCGGATAAAACCTGGTTTAGTCAAAAACTTACAGAAGTTGCATCAGAGTTCCAAATATGTGGCTCCAGCGCTGGCTTTAGCAGCAGTGCTGTCTCTGGGTATGGGCATGGGTTCGGGAAAACCCGCGATCGCTTTATCCTTCATGGCAAACCAGCCTGGCTTTGTGATCAGTGCCGCACCTGCTCAAACTGTCCAACCGCCCCCAACGCTGATCAGCACCCTGCGGCGATCGCTCAGCAAGCAAACTGGTATTCCCGCTAAAGCATTACAAGTCGTGGAAAGTTCCCCAAAAACCTGGCCAAATGGTTGCCTGGGGTTGGCCAGACCCGATGAAATGTGTACCCAGGTAATGATCCCAGGTTGGCGGGTGGTGTTCTCTCATGGCTCCCAACGATGGATCTACCGGACAGACACAACGGGAAAAACCTATCGTTTGGAGTAACTACTCAGCCGCTCCTGGATCATTGCGGGGAAGCTTTTCTACGCAGGCTGCCAGCTTGTAGCGAATCTCACGGAAATAGCCCACCTTTCTTGTGTAGATTCTTCGCAAAGACTTGATTAAATTTCAGCTAAACTACGGTTTTCCTATCGAGTTGTGCTATTTATTGAAAAGGGTTGTAATACATCGTTCGTTATTTATAAACAGCTTGTATTCCTATGACAGGGTGTGGGTGGGAAATTCCGTGTTTTCACTGTAAATTTCAACCTCCCTTTGCATTTCTTGGAGATTAAGCAAAAAGAATATGAAGACTTCCTCTAACCATCCCCATATCCACCCAGTGGAGTCGGGCACGCGATCGCAACACTCCCACCCTGCACAACACCTCAATTCGTCAGAAGCGGGATTCTACTACTTTGCCTATGGCTCTTGTATGTGCCCGGTTGATTTGAAGCGAACGTTAGGTGAAAGTACTCATCCCTACGTGATTGGTCACGCCACACTCAAAGGCTACCGATTAGGCTTCTACCGCCAATCTCCCCGGCGGAAATGTGGCGTTCTGGATGTGGTAAAAGATACTAACTCCAAAGTTGAGGGAGTCTTGTATTACTTACCCTGGCGGTTGAGCGATCGTCTGGATGAACGGGAAGAAGTCCCCCACGGCTATCGCCATGAAACGATCGAAGTGCATTGCCAAAGCAAAATTTATAGCAACGTCCGCACCTATGTGGTGGTGAATAAGCTGAAAGAAGAATTGGCGCCGAATGACTGGTATTTCAGTGTGGTCATGCGGGGCGCTGTTACCTGCGGTTTACCAGAACACTATTGCTGGCAACTCTTTAACCACATGCACCAACTCCAACAGCAGCAATGGGTTTCTCCCCTGCGCTCTGCTTAGCTATGCATGAAGTTTGCTATCAGATATCTGGATTGGCTATGAAGGAGGAGGTATTCATTTACCACTGTCCGATCGCGGAGTGATACGAGATGAAACGAGGGGCGGCAATGGTGATGCGATGGTGGAGACGATCGCCCATCTTCCTGAAAACGTTACTCATAGGATTTGCACTACTGCTCAGTGTGCGATCGCTACCTTATTTAGCTCCGATTCGATCGTCTGACCTGATGCAAAAGCAGCAAGCAGTAGAGTTTGTCGATCGCAATGGGCT
Source organism: Oscillatoriales cyanobacterium bin_317 (assembly GCA_037442585.1). Classification (GTDB taxonomy): domain Bacteria; phylum Cyanobacteriota; class Cyanobacteriia; order Leptolyngbyales; family Leptolyngbyaceae; genus Leptodesmis. The sequence goes on along the minus strand of JBBIQC010000533.1, from coordinate 1,248 downwards.
ACCTCTGGGAACGATTCTTAGCCGCGATCAAAACCATACTGTTGCCGTCTCCCTGGCTCAGGTGTCACCGCATTTCCTCCAGGCGATCGTCGCAGCGGAGGACAAGCGGTTTTATCAGCATGGGGCGCTGGATGAGCGGGCGATCGGGCGTGCTCTATTAGAAGCAGTTCAGGCGCATCAAATTGTCAGTGGAGCTTCGACGATCACCATGCAACTGGCTCGGATGATTGATCCGGTGCCTTTCGGTGTGCTTGGCAAACTCCGGGAAATCTGGACATCCTGGCGACTATTTGCAGGTATGAGTCGGGATGAGGTGTTGCAAGCTTATGTGAATCGGTTGCCGATGGGTAGCAATATTTATGGCATAGAAACGGCTGCTCGCACTTACTTTGGCATTCCGGCCAGTGACCTGACCCTGGCTCAGGCGAGTTTGCTCGCTGGCATTCCCAATGATCCAAATAATTTGCAACCTTACGATCGCCTGATTCCCCTCAAACGTCGCCAAACCTATGTGTTGAATCGGATGGTGGAGGATGGTTATATTACTCGTGCAGAGGGCGATCGGGCCTATGCGGAAGAAGTGGCCTTGCAACCAAGAACACAGGGAATTATCGCCGCTCCTCACTTTCAGTTTTGGTGGGCGCAACATTTACCAGAGAATCATCTGGCTCAGGTGCAAACGACTCTCGATCGCCCCCTGCAACAGTTTGTTGAAACTCAAGTCCAGCAGGTCATTCAAAGTTTGTCATCGCATGACGTGCATCATGCTGCCGCCTTAGTTGTGGAAAATCAAACCGGAGCGGTGCTGGCCTATGTGGGTTCACCAGACTACTTCGCGGAAGCGCAAATGGGACGCAATGATGGTGTGCAAGCCTTACGGCAACCCGGTTCTACCCTGAAGCCCTTTGTCTATGAACTGGCTCTAGAACAACGAGTGATTCGTCCCAATACGATTCTGGCTGATGTCCCAACCCGCTACGCTATTCCCGGTGCCCGCCTTTACAGCCCTTCCGATTACAGCGAAACTTTTCAAGGGCCAGTCCGAGTTCGTTATGCCTTAGCCAATTCTCTGAATATCCCCGCTGTTCGCACCCTGGAGAAAGTTGGCGTGAAAGCTTTTCTGGAACGGCTGCATCAACTGGGCTTCACGCACCTGACTGAAACCCCTGAACATTATGGTTTAGGACTGGCCCTCGGTAGTGGAGAAGTGAACCTGTGGGAATTAGCACGGGCCTATCTGGCGATCGC
>JBBIQC010000532.1:0-4030 GCA_037442585.1 Oscillatoriales cyanobacterium bin_317 | reverse complement strand
ATCTGGTGCGATCTACTGTGTTACGCAGCGTAATTGGATAAAGTCGAGCTTAGAAAAACGCTTGAAGGAATATCCGACAGACGGAGCGCTTAAGCCTTTGCCTTTTGCCCTCAGTCGCTCCAGCAAGGTATTTTATTTGCGATCGTAAAACTACTCCGTGAGAGGATGTTGTAAGTTCCATGTCTGCATAGAATAGACATTTCCCTTCTGACTCGGCGAGGTGAGCCTATGGCACCGTTTAAAGGAGCACCCAAATTCAATCGTTCGGAAAGCCCTGCTCAAAGCTCTTTAGTCAGAACTTATGAGGTCATCAGTACGGCATCGGTGGACGATCTGTGGAGGACGATCACAGATTTAACGGATGTATCCTGGCACCCCATTCTTTCCAGCACGAACGTTCCGAATGGGTTAGTTGTTAAACCAGGACTGATCTATCAAGCCTTCACCCGCCTGATTCCGATTCCAGTACGGATTTTTGTTGAGCGCGTCCGTCCCAAAGAGTTATTGAGTGTTCGCATCCTGGTTATGCCCGGTTTAGAAGAACAGGTCACTTATCAAGTGCAATCGACCGTATGTGGAGCCTGTGTGTCTTATTCTGTAACCTTGCGCGGCTGGTTGTCTCCTTTGTTCTGGTCACTCATCCGTCCCTGTGCCGCACGGGTCGCCTCTCAACTGGTACAGTGTGCTGAGCAAGCCGCTCGTCAGGCTGTATCTGGAAACTCAATGAAACCTGTAAAACGCAGTTGTTGGGATTTCTAAGGAGTGTCAGCAGGCTTTAAAATCAATATGCCTAATCCAGAGTGGAAACATGCTTGATACTCTCAGTACCGATTCTGTTCTCCAAGTCCTCAAACCCGTCCAGGATCCTGAACTTCGCAAAAGTTTGGTGGAATTAAACATGATCCGCAATGTCGCGATCGCTGACGGGAAAGTCAGTTTTACGCTTGTCCTGACGACTCCCGCCTGCCCCCTGCGTCAGTTCATTGTCGAAGATTGTGAACGGGCGATTAAAACCCTGCCAGGAGTGACCGAGGTGGAGGTGGAAGTCACGGCTGAAACCCCGCAGCAAAAATCGCTGCCCGATCGCCAGGGAATTGCTGGTGTAAAGAATATTCTGGCCGTTTCCAGTGGTAAAGGGGGCGTTGGCAAAAGTACCGTTGCCGTGAATGTGGCCGTCGCGCTGGCTCAGACGGGAGCTAAAGTGGGACTGATTGATGCCGACATCTATGGCCCCAACGCGCCTACCATGTTGGGTCTGGAAGGAGCCAGTGTGATGGTGCAGCAGGGTGCCCAGGGAGAGATTCTGGAACCAGCCTTCAATCACGGCGTGAAGCTGGTTTCAATGGGATTTTTAATTAACAAGGATCAACCCGTGATCTGGCGTGGCCCAATGTTGAATGGGGTAATTCGGCAGTTCCTTTATCAGGTGCAATGGGGCGACCTGGATTATCTAATTGTGGATATGCCGCCTGGGACGGGGGATGCTCAACTGACGATGGCTCAAGCCGTGCCCATGGCGGGAGCCGTAATTGTCACCACTCCCCAGAATGTGGCGTTATTAGATGCCCGTCGCGGGTTGAAGATGTTCCAGCAATTGGGCGTTCCAGTATTGGGCATTGTGGAAAATATGAGCTACTTCATTCCACCGGATATGCCGGAGAAGCAGTATGACATTTTTGGTTCAGCAGGGGGCAAGAAAACAGCCCAGGAACTGCAGGTGCCGCTGCTGGGTTGTGTACCGCTGGAAATTCCCTTACGAGAAGGGGGCGATCGCGGTTTGCCGATCGTCCTCTCCGATCCTGATTCCGCTTCAGCCAAGGCTCTGGTGGCGATCGCCCAGCAAATCGCTGCCAGGGTTTCCGTTGCTGCCCTAACATAGTAGAAACGTTCCGCCGGAACGTCTCTACAAACAATTGATTCTGGTTTCGTCTCCTTCTTTCCCATGCTGCAAAAATCCCTCATTCCCCAGATCCGCTGGAAGTTCCTGCTGCAAAGCTGGCAGAACGTAGACTGGTGGCTCTTTGTCCTGCCCGTTGGCTTGACAATTCTGGGGGCAACCATGATTCATAGCGTGGAAATCAACCAGGAAGGAGCCAACTGGTCATTCCAACATCTACTTACCGGGGGAATTGGGCTGGCTTTCGCGCTGGCGATCGCTCGCTGGCGCTACGAACGGCTGCTGCAATGGCACTGGATTATTTACGGTGCCACAATTGTGCTGCTACTGGCCGTGAAATTTTTTGGTACGGAAGGATTAGGGGCACAGCGCTGGATTACGATTTTGGGGTTCAACTTACAGCCCTCTGAATTTGCCAAATTAGGAGCAATTATCACGATCGCGGCTCTGCTCAACGATCGACCAGCTTCTACCATTCCATCGGCCCTGCGAGTCATGGCCGTGGTGGCAGTTCCGTGGACGCTGGTGTTTCTGGAACCGAATTTGGGCACCTCTCTAGTTTTTGGTGCGATCACAATGGGGATGCTCTACTGGGGTAACGCCAATCCCGGTTGGTTACTGCTCCTCCTGTCCCCTTTTATTTCGGCGATTCTGTTTAATGCCTTTCTGCCGGTCTGGTTTGTCTGGATTGCGATCGTCGGTGTTGTGGCCTGGCGATCCCTGCCCTGGTATCGTTTGGGTACATTAGCGACGGTGGTGATCAATCTGGTGTCGGGTGGATTGGGCCACATTCTTTGGGAAGTGCTGAAGGATTATCAGAAGAAACGACTGATTATCTTTCTCAATCCCGACCAGGATCCGCTGGGAGGTGGCTATCACCTGATCCAGTCGAGAATTGCGATCGGGGCTGGGCAACTGTGGGGGCGGGGTCTGCATCAGGGCACCCAGACCCAACTCAATTTCATTCCGGAACAGCACACCGACTTTATCTTTGCGGCAATTGGCGAAGAATTAGGATTTGTGGGCTGTATGCTCGTTTTAGCCGCTTTCTGGCTGATCTGTTTGCGACTGGTGATTATTGCTCAAAACGCGAAAGATAACTTTGGCTCCCTGCTGGCGATCGGCGTATTCTCCATGATCGTATTTCAGGTGAGCATTAACATTGGCATGACGATCGGCCTGTCTCCCGTCACTGGCATTCCCTTACCCTGGCTCAGTTACGGTAAGTCAGCCTTGTTGATGAACTTTCTGGCGATCGGGGTGGTTGAATCCGTCGCCAACTTCCGCCAGCGCCTCAAGTTCTAGCATGGCCAGAAACCCGGTTTCTACACCGCAAAATCATTACTTCTGGTCTATTCCCTGCCCTTAAATGACCAATGACCGGAGACTCCCCCTCTACCCGTATAATCGCTAAGTGGACACCCAACGATAAGACACTATGATTCTCCCAGGTTCAGCCGTTAAAGTCATCAATCCCCAGGATACCTACTACCAGTTTCAGGGCCTGGTGCAGCGTATTTCAGATGGCAAAGTTGCTGTGTTATTTGAAGGTGGCAACTGGGATAAGCTAGTCACCTTCCGCCTTGCAGAACTGCAAGAAGTTGACACATCTGCCGGCAAGAAAAAAGGCAAATAGTTCAGTTATGAATGAAAGTAACTCAAACCTTAAAACTGAGAACTCATAACTGCTTATGCGTCTTCCTTTGCCTCGCCCTGCTGCTGGAAATCGGCATCCCAACCATATCGCAGAAGTAATTGAAACCTCCACAGCAGAATTTCTGGCACAGTGCTTGGAACCAGATGATCTGACATTTCCAGTCATGCCAGCTTTCGGCAGTTGGGTGAAAGCGATCGAAGAAGAGGCGGGCAATCTCGTCTATGCCGTGGTGTATTACGCTTCCACCAGCCCGATCGATTCTGTCCACCGGGCCAGAGCACTAGGGTTATCGCTGCAGGAATTACGGGAGCAGCAACCCCAGATTTTTGCCATGTTGAAGACAGAGTTCCGGGCCGCGATTGTCGGATTCCAGCCTCATGACCCGATCGCAGATGCTCCCCTGTTGCATCAAACTCCTTTTTATCAACATCTTCCCCCCCGTCCGCCACAACTTCACCAGGCGGTTTATGAGTGTG
>JBBIQC010000531.1:0-4034 GCA_037442585.1 Oscillatoriales cyanobacterium bin_317 | reverse complement strand
ACCAACAAAAGCGCAATCAACAACGGTATTTTCGTCGCTCCCCGGCAACCTACCTGAATAATCTAGAGCAGAAATTTCTCCAGCTAGCTTTGCCGCCCTAGTTTTTTAAGCCTTTGGCGTACGGTCTCTTGGCTCACCTGCCGCAACAGTTGGCTCTGCTGACGCGCCACTTCAGTCAATCATGGTAAGCTCCACTGACTGTATCCCGTCGGCGGGTTGCTGCACGCCAATGCAACCAGTTCAGCTTCGGCTGGGTCGCCGTACTCGGTCGGTCGTCCGCTACGAGGTTGGTCATACAGAGCACCTTTGAGTTGCTGCTCCAGGTAGCGCTGGCGCACTCGCCAGATGCGCGTGCGTTCGACTTGCAGAACCGATGCTATCTGCTGATCAAGAATCCCTTGGTCAAGTGCCAACAGAATTTGTGCCCGTTGCAGAATGCGCACTGATGCAACTCCAGAGGAACACATCGCCTTGAGCGTTTCTCGTTCGTCATCCTTGAGATAGATCTCGACTCGTTTCATACCCGTCAACTATGTTGCAGAATTTTCTTGCTATTGTACTAGTGCTAACTCAAATTCACAGACGGTTTGATGCTGCAAGATTTCTGAATTGAGTGAATTGCGATTCAAAAAGAAGTTTTACTGTGCCCGTCGGCCCATTACGATGCTTTGCGATGATCACCTCTGCAATTCCCCTATCTGGTGTGTCAGGAATGTAATATTCCTCCCGATACAGCATCATAATCAGGTCTGCATCCTGTTCAATGGCACCAGAGTTATGAGAAACAATTCCATCTGCTAACCAAGACGCGGTTTTGGGCACCGTCAAATCATAAACATCTGCTTCGCCCAGTGGCTCGATCGCTTGAATCTCATCCCAAAACAGATCAGAAATAGCCATTTGCATTAATGCCGTGCTGTGCAAAATTTCAGCATCCTGAGTAACGACCTGCCGGGATGGAGCAAAACTGAAGTGGGATGCTCCTCCATAAGCTGTACCTCGCAAACAAGCAATTTCTCGCTGGAATGGTTCTGGTAACTGACGCGCTACGGCCAGTCGATCTCCTAAAGTTAGATCCTGAACTTCCCGCCAGCCTTCCAATCCGTATAGCCTGTGATTGGCTGTTGCCTTGATGGTTCTGCCACTGGCTAATTTAATTTCGTAAACAGGTTTGCGGCCAACGTGCCAAACCATATCAGACTGCGCTCGTACCAGTTTGCCGCATTCGTCTAAGCTGACAACTTCCGGCGTTTGCCCCACTAAATCCCGAATCGGCACTCGCTCTCCAGTTGCTAAGACAACCAGCGTATCACCAGTCACACACTCCCGTAAGTCCGACATCATGGGACGTTTATTGGTGCGCGATTCCACGCTGCGGCTTAACTGCGATAGGGCAATCACAGGCACACTGAGTTCGCGGGCCAAGGCTTTCAGCGATCGCGTCATTTTCGACAGTTCCTGTACCCGGTTATCGCCCCCCCCTTCCATCAATTGCAAATAGTCCAGCAGAATCAGTCCCAATGCGCCACCCTGTTCAGCTTGTAAGCGGCGAGATTTCGATCGCATTTCATTCACACTGATATTGGGAGTGTCATCAATGAAAATTGGCAATTGAGAGAGGGCACTGATAGCATGGCCCAGCGGTTCCCATTCTTGCTGACTGACCCGCCCGGAACGCAAACGCCCACTTTCAATCCGGACTTCACTCGCCAGCAGTCGTTGTACCAGTTGCTCCTTCGACATTTCCAGGCTGAAAATCGCCACAGGTAGCTTGTGGAATGCGGCGATGTTGCGGGCAATGTTCATGACAAAGCTGGTGTTATGCACACAAATGTCATTGGCGACAAAATTATGAGTTTCGGGAATGGTTAGGTCATAAACCTGCTGTTGGCCAGTTGCCTCGATCGCCACAATCTCATCCCAATAAATGTCACCCGTCGCCAGATCTAGCAGCGGTTGATGTTGCAGAGCCGTTGCCAGTGCGAATAAGCGATCGCGGGTGGGTGCCCGTTTGCCAACATGAATATTGCTATACCCAGCAATGCCAGCCCGCAGTGCCAACGATTGCCAGGACTCATTTTGACGAGCCGCGTCCAACTGTTGCCAAACGTCAATGGGGATCAGATCACGATTGGTCTGGTACTTTTTCTGGCTTAAAGCCGCTTGCACCCTGGCCAAAGCCGCCTCTTTCCCGAAAATGCCGATCTCTGCAATAAATGTTTGAATCGATCGATCATCGGTAATATCCAGTTGCCATGCCTGCCGACGCGAATCGCCGTATTTCAGCGATCGCTGTTTCAAGGATGCAATCACGCCAAACCGGAGCAGCAGATGTTGCACTTGTTGCGCCAGACGATGGCTGACAGTTGCGTAGCCCAATTGAGCCTGCCCACTGGCCAGCACCGTCGCCCAACCATCCGTTGCAAATAGCCGATTCAGGAATAGCGCTAATTGCGATCGCTTGAGCCGGAGAACAGCCGCTGGAATGATCTTGGCATGGGCATCTTTCATCCACAGATCCAGGTTTTGTAACCACAATGTAATGGAATTGTGGCTTCTAGCACTCACTGATAGCCATCCATCTGGAATCAGTTCCTCTGGTTGAACGTCTAAAACCTCGCACAATTGGGTATATTTGGCTTCACCGGGAACACATTGACCGCTTAACCAATAACTTAAGGTTGCCGGACTTACGGCTAGCCGTCGCGCCAGGACATGAGCAGACAGAGATTGCTGTTGCATGACGTTCTGTAGCCGTCGAGCAAACTCCTCCCGATTGGCTCTAACCTGCTCAAAATCCTTACTAATCCTGAATGAGGGGGCACGGCTTCCCTGGGAATCACTAACTCTTACTTTGACTCCTGGGAATTCAGCGACAGCTTGTTGAAAGTCCTCTTGAATGGCTGGATTAACGTTGGTAAAAGTGACAGATGATTTAGTCAGGCCGCCATCTCCAATGAGATAGCCGAGTAACTTAACCTCTCCTTCTCGCATCGTTTCGTTGCCAAAAACTTCTAGTCTCCGGGGAACCGCAATTTTGTCTCCAACCTGCAGATTTACCAGGGGTTGCCAACCCTGGATAGTGAGATAGGGATGGGTGAGAGTGGTCTCGATCGTTCGCCCTAAGCGAGTCGTCACCCGAAACGTGGGCTTGATGCCATCATCGATAAATGCCGACGGCTGCGTTAAGCGGAACTTCCAATCCTGGCCTAAAGTCAGCAAATCCGCCTGTTGTCGCTGATAAAGGGTTTCAATGGTTGCTAAACTGCCATCCGCCAGTAAAATCTCTGCGGTTGCCGCAAGGCATTTCCCCATTGAGGGCCGCCCTGCCACAATAATCAAGTCCGATCGCTGGAAGCCCTGAGTCATGGCATCCAGGTCATAGTAGCCACAGGAGAGGCCGGGAAGTACCATGCCCAGCGATCGACTCTCGATATCGGAGAAGGTGTGGGTGAGAATATCCGCCGTTGCCGCCAATCCCTGCTGAGGCCGATCCTGAGTCACATTAAAGATTTTCTGCTCAGACAGATCCAGCACCTGTTCTAGATCTCTGGAAGTATCGTAGCCCAGTTGAGAAATCTCGCCCCCGACCTGGATCAATTTGCGGCGCATGTACTTATCCATCACCAGTTGGGCGTACTGGTCGATGTTAACAGCGCTGACGGTGCGATCGATCAACTGAATCAGTTTGGTCTGTCCGCCCACTTTATCCAGCAGTCCCCGATCGCGCAGCCAGGTCATCACGCTCATCAGGTCAGTGGGCAGGCCCTGATTCTGCAGTGCCAGCATCGTCCGGTAAATTTCCTGGTGAGCGGTGAGGTAGAATGCCTCCGGGCGCACCAGATCTGCCACCCGACTGATGGCTTCTGGATCCAGGAGAATACCTCCCAAAATGGCCTCTTCCGCATCAATATTTTGGGGCGGCAGGCGATCGCTGTATGCCTGAAAGTTCAGTTCCTGGACCATAGTGCGCTACTGCAAGGAAACAGTGAAAGGAGAAATGGGTTGAGATCGGAGTCGATCGTGGGTTCAGT
>JBBIQC010000530.1:0-4038 GCA_037442585.1 Oscillatoriales cyanobacterium bin_317 | reverse complement strand
TGGGAGAGCCAATAAAGCGAATGCCACCCAACGCCGCATAGTCCACAATGATGTATTCCAGAACGCCCAGATCTTCGTATTCAGCCAGTTTCGTCAGATAATCGTCCTTCCAGTTATTACTGACAACTTCAATCACTCCAGGGGGCGGCACATAGGCCGATGCCGAACTGGAACTGGCTTTCATTCGTTGCCATTCGTCCCTGGCAAAGATCACGATGTCCGCTTTGCGGCTGCTTTCCTTCTCCCCTGGTTCTGTCCTCAGCCGCACCTGCTTGGACTGGCGCGATACGTAAGGTAAGCCATGTTCCTGGCAATAGGTTTCCAGGTAGGCACAGAGCCGCTCGATCAAATCCTCATGATTGGCATTGGGTTCGGATAAGGGCACCGGAATTCCATCCAATAGCTCAAAGTCTCTGCCTGAACCATCATCCCAGGCGAGAAACTCTTCAAAGGTCAGTGGTTGTGTAACGGCTGCGTACATCCCTCACTCCGGCGATCGCAGGGTTTCCACTTCATGCTATCAGGATTATCGGCAAAGGCAGGAGGCAGAAGGCAGGGAGTCAGGGGTTGAGGTAGAATCGTTGCAGCATCAGTGTTTAAGGTTGCTCATGCCGTCACCATTCCCAGGGATGAACCCCTATTTAGAAGCTCCGGTCGTTTGGCCGTCGTTTCATACGCGGCTATTGGTGGCGATCGCGGATACTCTGGCACCTGTGCTGAAACCCAACTACTACATTGAGGTAGAAACCCGAACCTATCAAGACCAGGAAGACAGTGAGGAGGAGGACGAACTGCTGATTGGCATTCCCGATGCGGCTGTCCTGGCGGCAACAACCTCTAAACAATCCCCAGATATGCCATCTGAAGTTACCGCAACACTGACGCAAAATCGTCCCCAGTCGATTACCCTCCCCATGCCTCTGATGCTGAAAGAGCGATATTTAGAGGTGCGAGAAATTGGAACAGATACCGTGATTACCGTGATTGAGGTGCTTTCGCCCAAAAACAAAAAACGGGGACAGGGACGGGTGGCCTACGAGCGTAAGCGATCGCGCATTTTGGGCAGCCTGTCTCACTTGATTGAGATCGATCTGTTGCGAGGACACCCACCGATGACCATGCTGGGGCAGATCCAACCAACCCATTACCGCATTGTGGTGAGCCGCAGTGAGCAACGTCCTCAAGCCGATTTGTATGGGTTTAACCTATGGGATCCCATCCCTGTTGTTCCCTTACCCCTGAAGCCAGAAGAGCCAGAGCCGATGGTGGATTTGCAGGCGATTACCCAGGGTGTCTGTGAGCGGGCGGGGTATGATGAGCGTCTGGATTATCGGCAACCCGTTCCACCACCTGCCTTATCTGAAGCCGATCAGCAGTGGCTGGATGCTCTGTTAGCGCCCTTTCGCAATCAACCAGATTGATGCGATCGCGGTTGGGGTTAGAGGTCAGCGATCGCCAGGGCAAGAGTATCAGGATGATTTCGCGACCTGAAGTGAGCGATCGAGCAGATCACAAATTTGGTGGTTCAAGCGATCGAAAGGGTTTTCAGAAGAGACTGTTGTTACCTTCAGAAGCAACTTGCGTAAATCTGCCAACACCTCGTTTTGGTTCTCGATTTTAGAGATCCCCCTAAAGCCATGCACATAATCATTGCGCTGATCACAATAAGCATTTAATCTTTCAAGCACAGGAAGTATGTCGGAAAAGTCGGAAAAGTAACTCAAAATCGCCATTAGGACATAGCGGTTCATGAACCCCCTCAACTCTAAATTCTTCTCCCGAAAGCGATCAGACTGCAAATACTCATAAAGCTGCCCTTGCTGAAATCGGCGTACACTCTGCCACGCTGAATCAATGTGTTCCCGTCTAGAGGGTACTTCCAGGCCCACTTTGAAGCGAACTAGAAATTTAGGAACACTTTCTAGAAACCGGAACAGGTCTATCAAAAAGTCAGAATACTCCTGTCGTTTCAAGCGAATCAACGCTTTAAAGTAAGCCTCCTGGAGTAACGCTTGCTGGTAGCGTTCTTCAAGTTCAGATTTTCTAGCGTTCTGTCCGGGCGGGATTGTCTGAATTAAATCCTTTAATTTGGTAGCACTTAAGGCCGCTACCGCTTGAACCAATTGGGGATAATTCTGTTTGTAAGGCTTCAGCGCCTCATAGGCTTTATCAAAATCAAGTAACAGCCGACATCGACCATACTGCAGCAGCGTGATCGCGGTTGGCGATGCTAAACTACTTTCCTGCAACATGACCAGCGCTGCACCGTAATCATAGCTATCAATTTGGCGCTGAATCATCTTGCGGTCAAATTCATTCTTGAGTGCTGCGACATCATCTCGAAAGATCGGTAACTGCCCGGTTTTCATTTGATCAGGATTACGCACCTGCCAGACATGGCTTTGGGGGGCATACCCAGCAACTTGCAAAATGCCCCAGGCCGACTTCATCGCTGGTGTCCCTGATGACGCATTGAATTCTAAGGTATCCTGAGCGGTTTGATAGACTCTCGCTTTGTCGATCGCTTTGCGAACTTCCTGAACGGCTAAGGTTTGGTTAATCGGGTCTTGAGACAACATTTCATTGATCGCAATAATCTCAATCTGCGATTTCTCCAAACTATATTCTGAGCTTAACCAGTCTTGGGTATCCACTGCATTTGGGTAGGTTGCTTCTGAGTGCAATAACATTACTCGGCTGATTGCTTGCTGTTGCTCAAACAGATGCTTCACGAGGCTAGCGATCGATCCCAGCTTATTTGTGATATCAGAGTAAGGATCTTGACTGCCAACAAAGGAAAGGATAATGCTTGCCATTTTAATCTTGAGGGTATGGAGTGAATAATAGGTGATCGCGCTTAGGGTCAGGGTTGCACACCAAAGAGATGCACGGCTCGGAGGATGGTGGCGAGGTTGTGGGATGGTAAGGTGATCGTAAACTCATTTATTTCTAAGGATTGGGCGATTAGACTGTGGAGACTTTTCATTAGGCATTTTCCCGAATACCAGTAGCGCTTCCGCTGGGTTTTTCTTAGCAAGTTTGTCGAGTTCTTTTGCAAATGTAAGGCGATCGGATTGATCAATACCAAAAATTGTCACAACCTGATACGGCTCATCATCAACAGGAAATACAGATTTAATCCAGACAAAGGAGGGAGTCTCTAAAGAGCCTCCTACTTTTGGATTGCCCACCCGGTGTTCTATACCATTTTCCTTGTACTTCCTCTCGCCCTTGAAGCGATTGTCGCCATAAAAAAGGCTTAAAGCTTTCCCTCTAACATGATCCTTGAGACCATCTTTTTGCCAGTCCGTTACCTTTTCCGGGGCAATCAGATTAGGTGACTTCACAAGCCAAACTTGAGCATTAGCATCCAAAACATCCTGCTGCCTCCTTCCAGGGCTTCCAGGGCTCCTATTGAAGGAACGAGTGGGCATTTGGATGGCTTCAAAAGTAGGTTTAATTTGTGTGAACAATTGCTTCCAAGCTTCGCTTTCGTATGCAAGGGGAGTTCCTTCAGTATCCACAACCCAGTCACAACCGCGTATGTACTTGCGTCCATCAACATCAAGCAAATGCAGCGGGCGACGAGAACCACGCCCAACGCCTCCTAGATGAAACGCAAAAACTAGAAGCTGATTAAGCAAATCAAAATACTGTTTTTCAGTTGCTTCCAGATAAATTTTGCCATTGTAACGATAGGGATCTATCCGAGAAGATGGATTGTGAACAACGCTGATAGAAACTTTACCTTGCTGGCTCAGCTTGCCAAATACTGTATCCTCTAGTGTTTGACAAACTGAAGGTTCATAAAAGCTCAGGGCAAATGCTCGGAACCAATATCGGAGAATTCCCCGGACTGCTGTAGGGCGAAATTCAGCATTACCCTTCCAACCATTCTGCTTTGATGGTGGTTCGCTACCATACATTCCTTGAGTCCACAATTTAAAGTTGTAGCTTTGACTGTAGGGTAATGTGGCAGACTGCCCTAATGCACGACCATAGCCGCTACTAACACGAGAGCCAATGCCAGCTTTGAGT
>JBBIQC010000529.1:0-4048 GCA_037442585.1 Oscillatoriales cyanobacterium bin_317 | reverse complement strand
TGAAGATGAGGAAGGCGGGCGTGGCTATCGCAAAGTCATTGAACGCTGTATTCAGGAGAATGCTCTTACAGAATACGTAGAACTGCTAGGGGCTGTTTCCGAAGAGCGCAATCGGCAGGCTTACGAGGAAGCGCACGTTTACGCCATGGGTAGTTTGAACGAAACGGCGGGGGCAGTGGCAACGATGGAAGCCATGGCTATGGAAATGCCTGTAGTGATGACCGATGTGGGAGCCACCTGCGAACTGATTGAGCATGAAGTAGACGGCATTCTGGTTCCACCTGAAAATTCACAAGAGCTTGCGATCGCCATCACCCGCATTCTTCAAGACCAGGAATTAGCGCTGAGACTAGGGAAAGCGGCTCGGAAAAAAATTGCGGCTAAATTTAGTCATCGCCGTAGCGCAGAGAAGATTCATGATTTTCTGAACAAAATAGCTAGCCGTTGATGGGCTTCAGCCGTTCAGTAAAATCATGCGATTTGGTGAGATACCCGAAAGGGTGCCTTGGATGAGGTGAGAGATGTGGAGAGAGGATCAACCTACTCTCCACTTTTTTTAGCTTGACTTGTCTAACCAAAGGCTCTCGGTTTGGGAACGGCTACGTTAGAATTATTAAGGCTTCTTTACTAGAATTTGCATTGGGTCAGCCAACGAAAATTCCGAGCAAGCCACTGTTGTCATCACTGTCCTACCCTTTCTGGAACGCTTCTTATGACCCTGCCAATTCGCAATGTTGCGATTATTGCCCACGTTGACCACGGTAAAACCACCCTTGTAGATGCCCTGTTGAAGCAGGCGGGCACCTTCCGTGAGGGAGAAGACGTTCCGGACTGTGTCATGGACTCCAACGATCTGGAACGGGAACGAGGGATTACGATCCTGGCCAAAAATACCGCCGTCCGTTACAAAGACACCCTGATTAATATTGTGGATACTCCTGGTCACGCCGATTTTGGCGGCGAAGTGGAACGGGTGTTAGGTATGGTGGATGGATGCCTGCTAATCGTCGATGCGAACGAAGGCCCGATGCCGCAAACCCGCTTCGTTTTGAAAAAAGCGCTGGAAAAGGGTCTGCGTCCGATCGTCCTGGTCAACAAGATTGACCGACCCCAGGCGGATCCCCACGGCGCGATCGATAAAGTGCTGGATCTGTTCCTGGAACTGGGCGCGGATGACGACCAGTGTGAATTCCCTTATCTCTTTGCTTCTGGGCTGGCGGGATTTGCGATCGACCATCTGGAAGATGAACCCGTCGATATGCAACCCCTGTTTGAAGCCTTCCTGCGGCACGTTCCTCCGCCAGTTGGCGATCCCACTGCTCCCCTGCAGCTCCAGGTAACGACTCTGGATTACTCAGAATATCTGGGCCGGATTGTGATTGGACGCATTCACAATGGGGTGATTCGGATGGGACAGCAGGCGGCTTTGGTGACTGAATCGGGAGCGATCGTCAAAGCCAAAATCAGCAAACTCATGGGATTTGAGGGACTGAAGCGGATTGATATTGAAGAAGCCTCCGCAGGCCATATTGTGGCGGTGGCTGGATTTGCCGATGCCAATATTGGGGAAACCATTACCTGCCCCAATGAACCGCGGGCCTTACCACTGATTAAGGTCGATGAACCCACCCTACAGATGACCTTCTCGGTGAATGACTCCCCCTTTGCCGGACAGGAAGGCCAGTTTGTCACATCCCGGCAGGTGCGCGATCGCCTGATGCGAGAACTGGAAACCAACGTCGCCTTGCGGGTGGAAGAAACTGATTCTCCCGATAAGTTGCTGGTTTCAGGCCGGGGTGAACTGCACCTGGGAATTCTGATTGAAACCATGCGGCGGGAAGGCTATGAGTTTCAGGTTTCCCAGCCACAGGTGATTTATCGGGAAGTCAGCGGCCAACCCTGTGAGCCTTACGAAACCCTGGTGCTGGATGTTCCAGAAGATGCTGCCGGGGGCTGTATTGAGCGATTGGGCCAGCGCAAAGCGGAAATGCAAGATATGCAGGTCGGCGGCAATGGTCGTACCCAACTGGAGTTCATTGTGCCAGCGCGGGGCTTGATTGGCTTCCGGGGTGAGTTTATGCGGCTGACCCGGGGCGACGGCATCATGAATCACAGCTTTTTGGACTACCGCCCGATCGTCGGTGATATTGAAGCCCGCCGCAACGGTGTGCTGATTTCCTTTGAGGAAGGTACGGCCACCTTCTACGCCATGAAGAATGCCGAAGATCGAGGTATCTTCTTCATCACTCCTGGCACCAAGGTCTATAAAGGCATGATTGTCGGTGAACACAATCGGCCTCAAGACCTGGAAATTAACGTCTGCAAGACCAAGCAGTTAACCAACCACCGGGCTTCCAGTGGGGAGGAACTGGTACAATTGCAAGCGCCGATGGAAATGAGCCTGGAACGGGCGCTGGAGTACATCGGCCCGGATGAACTGCTGGAAATTACCCCGCAATCCATCCGGTTACGCAAGAATGCCAGGGCTAAAAAGCTGGCTAAACGCTAAAGCCTTTCTAGAGAACTACAGGAGCCGCAGTCATTGCGGCTCCTTTGTTGCTTAAAGTTTTTCATGAACAAATCCGATTGATAACGCTACCAAATCAAGACTTATATTCTTTTAACTTTTATTTTTGACCTGCCAAAAATACCAGGCTTGTGGTAATCATTTGCTTGATTTAAGGTTTGCCTGTCTACTTGAATGGGATTTGCAGTTAGAATTGTTTGGATAACAATACAATTTGTCCCCGTCGTTTATTCATCCCGGCTATCCTATTCCCACGGCGAGAGTCGGTTTTCCGTTAAAAATAGACAGATCACACAACTAACCATTGAAGGCTATCTATTATTTTCTTCTCGCTACCCTGCTTTGACCGAAGAGGGGTTTATTTCTAATTAATCCATGAATTCTCAATCGATCAATAACAACCAATTTGCAATTACCACTCCCCTCTTCTATGTGAATGCCCTTCCGCATGTTGGGAGTGCTTATCCCACGATCGCGGCCGATGTTCTGGCTCGCTTTCAGCGGTTACGGGGCAAGTCCGTCTTGTTTATTACAGGTACGGATGAACACGGTCAGAAAATTCAGCGGGCTGCAGAAGCGGCGGGTTGCCCTCCCCAGGAGCATTGCGATCGCGTTGTTGCAGAATTCAAGTCCCTCTGGCAGTTATTGGACATTCAGTGCGATCGCTTTATTCGTACTACGGATTCTCGGCATGAGGCGATCGTCAAAGAGTTTTTTCAACGGGTCTGGGATCAAGGCGATATCTATCTGGGGCAGCAAACCGGATGGTATTGTGTGGCCTGCGAAGAATTTAAAGAAGAACGGGAACTGCTAGAGCAACACCGCTGCCCCATCCACCCCAATACAGAAGCGGAGTGGCGGGATGAACGGAATTATTTCTTCCGGTTGTCCAACTACCAGAGCAAGTTGGAACAACTCTATGCCGCTCGGCCTGAGTTTATCCAACCAGAAACCCGCCGCAATGAAGTGATTAGCTTTGTGAGTCAGGGATTGCAAGACTTTTCCATTTCGCGGGTAAATGTGGATTGGGGAATTCCCGTTCCCTCCGATCCCAGTCATACCCTTTATGTCTGGTTTGATGCCCTGTTGGGGTATGTCACGGCTTTACTGGAACCGGGCGAAGCCCCCACGTTGGGAAATGCGCTGGCTCGCTGGTGGCCGATCAACTTGCACCTGATTGGAAAAGACATTTTGCGATTCCATGCCGTTTACTGGCCGGCGATGCTGATGTCTGCTGGCTTGCCCCTGCCCGGTCAGGTCTTTGGTCACGGCCATTTAACGAAAGATGGGCAAAAGATGGGAAAATCCACTGGAAATACGCTGGATCCCTTTGAGTTGGTGAAACAGTATGGCCCAGATGCGGTGCGATATTACTTCTTGAAGGAAATTGAATTCGGTCGGGATGGTGATTTTAACCAAACTCGCTTTATCAATATTCTGAATGCGGATCTGGCGAATGACCTGGGTAACTTGCTGAACCGGACGTTGAAAATGGTACACAAGTATTGTGAGGGCCAAATG
>JBBIQC010000528.1:2954-4050 GCA_037442585.1 Oscillatoriales cyanobacterium bin_317 | reverse complement strand
GATACTCCTAATATTCCTGCCAATAAAAACCAGCCATACCAGTTAAGGCGGGCATCGAACAGGGTGATATCAAAGAGGGAAAATCCTGCACAACTGAGGAAAGCGATCAGGAAGGTCAATAGAATCCAGCGATCGCGACTATCCCCAAAACTGGATAGTTGCCTGAACCCCTGAACCACTGCCCAACCCACCAGTCCTAAAAACAGCAGAGTGGCTGGAGTACCAGTCTCACTCAGTAGCATTAATGGCAAGTTATGAGGATGACCTAACTTAAATTGAGTCTGAGCTTCATACAAGGGACTGAAGTTTCTTAACCCCCAGCCTGTCCAGGGCCGCTGTTGCGTGAGATGCAACGCAAATTGCCATTGAGTCGTTCTTAAGGTCGGAATTGGGCGATCGGGATACAGTTCATCGGTGAGCCGTGCCCAAAAGAAGGCTGGAACGATGTAACCCTTCTCGTAAAGGAGAAGGGGCAAAGGACGCTCCTAGCACCATCCCTGCCACGGCACTCATACCCATCCACAACCAGTACCAGCCCCGGTACAGCCCGCAGGCAAGACAGGCGATCGCGGCGATCACCCAGGCATTCCGCGAATTGGTCAAAATCAGCGCGATCGCATTCCCCAGAACTGCCAGGGTTAAAAATAGAACTTGCGAGTGGCAGGATAACCAATTTGGGATTTGGGATTTGGGATTTGGGATTTTGTGTGGTTCTTTGTCCTTAGTCTTTCGTCCTTTGTCCTCTGCCAATGAGCAATGAGCAATGACCAATGACGAATCTTTTACCTTCTGCCCTCCTTCTCCTACAGCCTCCATCCAAAGTCCCATCGCCAGAGAGAAACTGATCACCAGATAACTCGCCAGCACGTTGGCATAAAAAAAGATAGAAGACATCCGGCCTGGAGGAGTCCCTTTGGGGTCAATGTTCCAATCCAACAGCACCCACAGAATTTGAGGATGGAAGGGCTGCTGCAAACCCATTCTCCCGGCCAGCATCTGTAGCAGGCCAATCAGAACAACGGGTACAGAGGTGCAGACAACGATCCAGGCCATCCGACGTAGTTGTGCGGGAGATTGAATCAGTTCACTGAGAACA
>JBBIQC010000528.1:0-2944 GCA_037442585.1 Oscillatoriales cyanobacterium bin_317 | reverse complement strand
GGAAGTTAAACAACCCGAGAAAGGCATCTCCAGGACGAGCCGCGAAAGTAGCACTGAGCAGCATCAAGATACTGAGTGCAATTAATCCCTGGTTGAAGGGACGGGCCAGCATCAACGTGGCATGAGTTTTCCAGAGGGCCAGCAGGCCAAAGAAAATGCCAAAACTAGCCAACAGTGGGCTAAATGGTAAAACGATCAAGGCCAGTTGCACCCAGTTCCAGGACAAGTGCAATCGCGGATCGGGGTGATCTTGTAATGGGAGTTGCCACTTCTGGAACGATCGTTTAAGCAGGTTCAAAGCACTCCACACGGGTTAGGCGAATTTGAGCCAGGGCATAAATGGTGGGAATAATGCGCCCATAGTTCGTAGAAATCGCTCGCCATCCTAAATCTGCGAAAAACCAGGCCCACAACGCTGGCCCTAAACAGGCAAACACTCCCCGCACGGCTGCATACCGGGCCGCGCTGACTGCCATTCCTTGACGAGCCATTTGCACGGTCAGGTACTGCTGGAACTGAGTTGCGATCGCTCCACCCAGAGCCGCCGCCTGTTGCGCGACCTGATAGCGGGCAAAGTGCAGAGCAAATTGGCGGGCAATCAGTTGCAGCACCATCGGACGTACCAGGGAAGTGACCGCCAGAGCGGTACCACCCTTCACCACCAGACTCATGGGATCCCGTTGGGCAGCCAGAGGCAACTGGGGCAGAAGCTGAGACTTAGTGAGGGATTGCTTCAATTGCAGGGTTAATTCTCCCTTTTCCGATGCTGGGAGTTGTTTCCAGGCCCGCCCCAGAAGCGCTAAAAAGACTTCCGCTTCCAGATCGATGGTGGACATGGACGCTTGATAAGGCAACTTGAGGTAACGGCAAACTTGAATCAGGATCTGGCGATAGCTCAGATGTCTGGTCTTACCACTTAAAACAGTCATGCCATCCGCTGCTAAGAAGCGAATGCGGTCTTCCAGAGAGTCCAACCACGCCTCCCGATCCTGGCTCTGAACCTGCAGAGGAGCAGGCGTATGTAGATAATCCAGTGGGTTAAATTTGGGACGGAAGAGAATTTCCGTCAGGTCTTGTAACTCCTCATCCGTTGCCCATTCCAGAGCCGTTCTCAATTCGTCCACCGCAAAACCTCGCTTCCTACCGCATGATGGCAATATTCTACTAAATGTCGTTCAGGTCTGTATTTTCACGATCGCTAATGGCTACACTAGCGCAAAGTAATGCGAAGTAGAATGAAGAGCATGGAACGCGAAGTAATCACTCTTTTATCCAGCCGAGAAATAGAAAAAATGCGGCGGGCGGGTCGTCTCGCTGCTGAACTTTTGCATTACTTAGGCACACTGGTGCAACCGGGAATCAGCACGCTAGAACTGGACAACGAAGCCGAGCACTGGACTCAAAAGCACGGAGCCAAAAGTGCCCCTCTGGGTTACAAAGGCTATCCCAAATCGATTTGTACCAGTGTCAATGAAGTGGTGTGTCACGGCATCCCAAATGCCAAGCAGATTCTCAAAGAAGGCGACATTATAAATATTGATGTCACGTTAATTGTGGATGGCTATCACGGCGATACGTCCAAAATGTTTTTTGTGGGAGAGCCATCGCCGATCGCCCGCAGGTTAGTAGAAGTGACGGATGAATGCCGCCGTCGGGGAATCGCAGCGGTTAAGCCAGGTGCCCGGATTGGCGATATTGGTGCAGCGATTCAGGACTATGCTGAGGCTCAGGGATTTTCTGTGGTTGAAGATTTTGTCGGTCATGGTATCAGCAATGTGTTTCATACGGCCCCCCAGATTCCTCACTATGGCAAACGGGGGACAGGCAAAAAGCTGCGAGCCGGGATGGTGTTTACGATTGAGCCAATGATCAATGAAGGCACTCACGAAGTCGAAGTTTTGAAAGATAACTGGACAGCGGTGACGCGCGATCGCAAACTCTCGGCTCAGTGCGAACATACCGTTGCGGTGACAGAAACCGGGGTGGAAATTCTAACTCCTTATCCAGGCGAAGAGAATGCGAGTTGAGGGAAACGCAACAAAACGATAGGATGAGGAAGTTTATCCGCAATTGTGGCCATGAAACTGACGGCTGGCACAACCCTGCAAAATGGCAAATATTTGGTGAACCATGTTCTGGGTCAGGGTGGCTCAAGTATCACGCTGAAAGGAACCCTTGTTCCCCTGAACCACGGTGTAATTCTCAAAACATTGCCTCAGGAACTTCGGGAGAAGCCCAACTTTTCCCTCATTCAACAGCGGTTTCAGGAGCAGGTGAGCCGCTTTGCCCGGTGTCAACATCCGGCGCTAGTGAGACTGATCGATTCCTTTGAGGAAGACGGCTTACCCTTTGCCGTGATGGATTATGTCTCTGGGCCAACCCTGGCGGAGGTGGTAACCGCCAAAGGCTCTCTTTCGGAAAACCTCGCGATCCACTACATTCAGCAAGTTGGTTCAGCTCTGGCAGCCATTCACCAACATGGATTGATTCATCGTCATGTGGCTCCAGACAATATCATTCAGCCCCCTGGGTCGGATCTGGTTGTGTTAGTCAATTATGGGTTGATTGATCCCGCCGCCCTGGAGGAGGATCACAGTCAACGCTCAATCAGCCCTTATACGGCGATCGCAGCAGATCATACTCCTCAGTCATTTGCCACACCGGCGACCGACGTTTATTCCCTGGCTGCCACCCTCTATTTTCTTCTGACGGGTCAGCCTCCGGTAGCGGCTACATTCCGGGAACAAACTCCGCTGACTCCACCCCGCCAGCTACGCCCCGAATTGAGTACTGCGATCGAGTCTGCCATTTTAAGCGGCTTAACGATCAATACGAAGTTACGTCCTCAAAGTGTAGCAACCTGGTTAGCCTTACTACCCGCTATCAAGCCTGGTTCCTGGCTTCCCGCAGACCCCTATGCAGCGATCGCAGCTACACCTGTTAT
>JBBIQC010000527.1:0-4051 GCA_037442585.1 Oscillatoriales cyanobacterium bin_317 | reverse complement strand
GGTTAGGTCTGAGATTATCTCAGCCAACTACCCAGAAAAAGTGCCCCTATACTAAACCAGCGCGGAACAGGGTAAACGGGCTAAACAGGTGGTGCGGCAATGTCCGGTAGAATTTGGCAGTCTGCAAGGCTCTAATTATCAGGTGATCAGTGGTTTGAAACTGGGCGATCGCATTGCCACCAACATTCAAGAACTGAGAGATGGTGCCCCCATCAAACCCGAAAGCTAAGCAAAAAAATGAAATTTAAACCAAGTCCAGCTAGAGAACGGTCGTGTTCCGATCAAAGAAACTACGATTCTGGACTTGGACAAGGTTTAATTTAATTTTCTTCGTAATCTACGCATCTTTCTCGCCTCTGCTTCTCTTCTATAATCACCCCTGTTATCTGTATATCAGTAAGCAGAAATCATGCATGTCGAATGGATGGATGCGAAGGAACCCACTGTAGAGGAGGTGTACCAACTTGAAATGTTGAAGACCGTCATCAAACGCGCCACAGCAGACGGCATTCTGACACAAGACGAAATCACCTTGATTCGAGCACAAATCTGGCGGCGGGAAGGCGATACCCTGGAGCAACTCTACCGTCGCATGGAAGTGTATCGCGTCTTGGTGACTGAAAAAGTGAACCAGGGAGAACTCGCTGCCGAAGTACTCGGTGAATTGATGTAGTGTCAATAGCATCAGAATAGCTCTGTTCAAGAGGCGAAAGGAGATGTCAACTCGGTTCGACAGTGAAAGACCTGCTTTGACTAATGCTTGATTCCATGATCCAAAATGGCGGATATGTATATTACAGTCATTATGTATATTACAGTCATACATACCGTGTTTAGTATACTGAGCTTGCGTAACTTTTGAGCCGTCAAGAAGTTCTGCAACACGTTTCAAATCAGCAATTAGTTCATCATCCTTAACTGGAAATCCTGAAGCGCGAGAAAGTCGAAATATTGGCTCTTTCATAGGCAAATGAAGGCTATTCAAAAACTTTAGCCACATCTGATAGTAAATTCAGGTTGCTGCCAGAAGATACGTAATTTTTGGACAAATGTGATGAGCAAGTATTACTCCCTGTGCTCGGTGTGATAGACGACATTGAGGGGTTCTAGCGTTACCAGGCCGCCGGATAACATTTGCTTCACGAGAGGGAGGAAGTTCGCGATCGCCTCTTCTTGATCAATCATGATCACCATAATCGGTAGGTCAGAAGACAACTCAAAAATTTTGGCTGTGTGAATTCGGCTCTGATCTCGTAAGCCAAATCCTTCAATGCCTCTCAACACTGTTGCACCAGCAATGCCTCGATCGTGAGCGGTTTCTACCAAGGCGGTATATAACGGCTTGCCCTGCCATTGCTCCGATTCTGTAATATAAATAGTCAACCGTTGCCACGTTGTCATGGTCATTTCCTCCATGTCAACTTTAACTCATGACAAATGACCGATGACCAGTGACAAACGATGCTCCTGATCTAATCCCTCATCATCTCTACTCAATGATGCAAAAAGCTGTTTTCAGAACGCCGCTGGCTATTAGTTTGGGTGCGATCGCAGGAGCCTTGAGCCGATACTGGATTGGGGCAGGGGTGGCTTACCTGTGGGGAGCTGATTTTCCTTATGGCACGTTGTTGATTAATCTTTCAGGCTGTTTCGGGATGGGGTGGTTTACGACGCTAGCTTTGGAGCGGTTAACCATTGCTCCTGAGATTCGCTTGCTGGTCACAACCGGATTTTTGGGAGCCTACACGACTTTCTCCTCCTATGAGTTAGAATCCTTCACACTTTTAAGTAAAGCAAACTGGCTGGCAGGGCTGGGCTATTGGATTGGCAGCCCCATGTTGGGAATGGTGAGTTTTTATTTAGGAGTGGCTAGTGCCAGAATTGGGCGAGGATAAGAGCACCCTAGCTTCTGGCCAACCAAATTCCAGCTTGTACACATCCCAAGCCTAAAATCAAGCTTCCAGCCCAGTACAGCAATGCCAGGATGTACTGACGAGGACGAACTAGATTAGCCGTATCCAGTGCATAAGTGGAAAAGGTGGTGTAAGAGCCTAAAAAGCCAATCACAAATAGCTCCCTTAAATAGGGAATAGGAGCGATCGGTAACTGACTCAGCCAGGTTACCAACGCTCCAATCAGAAACGCACCCGTTAGATTAATAAAAAAGGTGCCGTAGGGAAATCTCGTCCCTAGCCGTTGTGCCCAAAATAGGGTGAGGTAGTAGCGGGACAAAGCACCAGGGACAGCACCTACAGCAACTGCGATCGCAGCCCAAATTGGAGTTGCCATTCGTTAACAACAACTATTCTGCTGCAGTTGATTTACGCCGTCTGCTGGTCGATTTAGCTCCTGTTTTTGCCGCTGAAGTTGCGCGACGAGTGGTTTTTGCACCTGTTGATTTTGTTGATGTTGATCTGGAGCCAGCAGTTCTACCTCCTCCTCGACGGGATCTGGGAGTAGGAGCCTCTGCCTCATCCGAAGAGTCTGCTTGGTCGGACACAGACTCGATCGATGCGACTGAATTGGATTGAACTTTTTTAGCTCTCCGGGGTTTAGCTTTGGAACTTTGCTTTCTGCCAGAGGGAGCGTAGTTTTTCAGCGTCAGAGCACTGATCTTAATCCCTTTTTCTGACAACATTTTTGCCAGATCGGGGTAGCTGTAGCCTTTTGCCAGTGCTTCTTGAATCGGTTCGCGTAATTTGTTAACGGCTTCTTTGAGGGATAGATCCTCTTTTTGCTTTTCCGGTAAGTCTTGTAGGAAGGAATTAGCTTCTTCAACCATTTCCTTCTTGACTAACGTTGCCTTTGAACGTTTTCCAGGGGTGGCTGCCATGTTGATTGCCCAGAAATAGAGTGTATTGATTTTATTCTATTTCCTCATTTCCAAAATGGATACAACTTTGAGTAGCGATCGCGATGTTTTTTTCAATTTCCATCCACTTTAGCCATGATTTGACGAAACCAATACCGGGTAAAAACCAGCAATGAGGATTCAGTGATCTACAAGTTTAGGCTGGTCTAACAGAAGGCAGAATGTAGAAGCCAGCAGCAATGCTGTAGTCTTTTGCCGTTGTCTTTTGCCGCTCTCTTTCCGCTTTGTCAGATACGTTTGCGTGCCAGGGTTACCCCATCTGCAATTGGAATCAGGCTTAATGTGACTCGTTCATCCTGATGCAATTTCTGGTTGAGAGCGCGGATGGCATTTGTCCGAGTATCTTGTATCTGAGGATCAGCGACGGCTCCTGACCAGAGAACGTTATCAATGGCAATTAAGCCTCCTGGTCGAACCAGTTGCAAGGCCCGTTCATAGTAGTTGTCGTAATTACTTTTGTCCGCGTCGATAAAGGCAAAATCGAAGGTGTTGGCTTGACCACTCGCCAGAAGCTGATCCAATGTTTCAAGGGCAGGTGCCAGATGCAAGTCAATTTTATTGCTTACTCCTGCTTTTTCCCAGTAGCGGCGGGCGATCGCTGTAAATTCCTGATTCACATCACAGGCCACTACCTTGCCATCGGGAGGCAGGGCCAGAGCGACTACCAGTGCACTGTAACCCGTAAAAACACCGATCTCTAGCGTCTTTCTCGCGCCCATTAACTGCACCAGCAAGGCCATGAACTGTCCCTGTTCCGGAGCAATTTGCATGGAACGCATGGGATGGTGAGAGGTTTCCTGGCGAAGTTCAGTCAGAATACTGGGTTCTCGCAACGAAACCGATCTCAGGTATTCTACGAGGCGATCGCTCAATCCCAGAGTTTGATTAGACATTTACAGGTCACTTAGGAATATAGGGTTCTAACACGATCATCTTAGAATGCATTCAGCTTAATGGAGGAAAAGGTTCCGCCTGAAAACCGAGAACTCTATCCGAGAATTTATGGAATTCTTGGCGTATGGGGTCAATCCATCATGTTTGCAATCGGGGAACTGAGTCACCATGAACCATACTTGTACAGAAAAACAAACCTATGTCGAGTACCTCTCTAAACCTCTGGGAGTCTATTTAGGGCTTGCTGAAAAAGTCGGAATCGAAGCAGTTGGAGTGAGGCAGATC
>JBBIQC010000526.1:0-4052 GCA_037442585.1 Oscillatoriales cyanobacterium bin_317 | reverse complement strand
CCTAATTTAGCAGATCATTGTATCTACCTACTTTCTCGTAGTTATTAGCAACAACTTCATGAATTCATGATAAACAACTAACTTGTTGTTTTTAAGCCACGTTTTGTCATCAATTGCCAACAAAAACTCTTTGGTTTCTTTCCAGTAGCGAATTCGGCTTGTCCTTGGTTAGTTGATTAGCCCCTTGCTCATAAACAGAGTATTGCTCACGCCTTCTGCCCAATGCCAGATAATGACCAATGACCAATGACCAACGAAAAAATAGTGTTTCATATTATAAATTTGGTTTCATCCGCTACTAAATTGAAGTATTATTGAAGAGGGAAACAAAGAAAGACGCAGTTATAAAAGACGTAGTAAAGCCAGAAAACAATTGAATCATTTGTGGAGTTTGAAGTTTCTTCTAAGTAAATAGATTGTGATCAAGGTGTTCAAATTGTCGTCCGGGAATATAAAGCAAAACTTAAGAGTGAGTTTGGGTTAGTACTGGTTTCCAGAGTTTCGTTGATTTTTACAAAGTGCCTCCATTGAATGCAGTTATTAGCTGCACCCAATTCTTGTTCCTTTCAAAGGTACTGTCCCTGTCACTCGATCCACCCTCGATAGTCGATAGGAGATTAAAAGATGGCCAGCCTCAGTAATCTACAGGGCAATTGTTATCAGGATCTCATTAATGCCAAGTACAGCGCATCCCGGTTAGGCTCTGGGTTGGGTTATCCGGCTCAGGGATTGAGTAATCTGGGTATACGACATGACGACCAATTCTACGGCTTAGAAGAATTAGGAATGAAGAATTTGGGGCAGATTTATCGCAATCTGCCCGCTCCTGTATTAGTGGAACATGCCTTGGTGAGGGGAGAGGGACGGTTGGCAACCAATGGGGCGTTGTGTGTGGAAACGGGTAAGTACACGGGACGATCGCCCAAGGACAAATTTATTGTCGAGGAAGCTGCCAGTTGGTCGAATATTGATTGGAATAAGTTTAATGTTGCCATTTCCGAAGCGAAGTTCCAGCAGTTATACCAACGAGTGCTATCTTATATTCAGGGACGTGATCTGTACATTTTCGATGGCTATGTGGGAGCGGATCCACGCTATCAGTTTGGCGTTCGCGTGATTAATGAATTTGCATGGCAGAATTTGTTTGTGCATCAGTTATTCTTGCGTCCCACCGCAGCCGAATTGGAAGGCCACAAAGCTGATTTCACCGTGATTTCCGTCCCTGGATTACAGGCCGATCCAGAGGTGGATGGGATTCACAGTGAGGCCTTTGTTGTGTTGCATATTGGCAAACGGTTGGTGCTGGTGGGAGGTACCCACTATGCTGGAGAAATGAAAAAGTCTGTGTTCTCGTTGATGAATTACCTGATGCCGCAACAGGATGTGCTGCCGATGCACGGAGCCGCCAATATTGATCATCATGGACATACCGCGTTGTTCTTTGGGCTGTCGGGAACGGGGAAAACCACGCTCTCGGCGGATCCCGATCGCAGTCTGATTGGCGATGATGAACATGGTTGGTCAACCGAAGGCATCTTCAACTTTGAGGGCGGTTGTTACGCCAAAACTATTCACCTGTCCCAGGAACATGAGCCGCAAATCTGGTCTGCCATCCGGTTTGGCTCGATCCTGGAAAATGTGGCGATCTCACCTGATAGCCGTGTCCTGGATTACGATGACAGCCACCTGACGGAAAATACCCGTGCCGCCTATCCCCTGACCTACATTCCCAACTGTTCCATTTCTGGCGTAGGGGGGCATCCTAAAACGGTGATTTTCCTGACAGCGGATGCCTTTGGCGTACTGCCCCCCATCTCCCGGTTGACTCGTGAGCAGGCTATGTACCACTTCCTGTCCGGCTACACCAGCAAGTTGGCTGGAACGGAACGGGACATTACTGCGCCGCAAGTCACCTTCTCTGCCTGCTTTGGTCAGTGCTTCTTCCCACTGCCAGCCACAGTCTATGCAGAGATGCTGGGCGATCGCCTGGAACAACATCCCGAAACCCAGGTTTATCTGGTCAATACGGGCTGGTCAGGGGGTGCTTACGGGATTGGCAAACGGATGTCCATCAAGCATACGCGGGCAATGGTGTCAGCGGCGCTGAATGGGGATCTGGACAACGTGAAGTATACGCCCCATCCTGTTTTTCAGATTCTGGTACCAGAACGGGTTCCGGGTGTGCCGACTGAAATTCTGAATCCCCGCAATGCCTGGGAAGATGCAGAAGCCTATGACCAGCAGGCCCAGGAACTGGCGAGACAATTTGTGGAAAATTTCAAACAATTTGGCTCGGTACGCCCAGAAATTCTGGAAGCTGGCCCGATCGTGCGGTGATCTTGTAGAGACGTGTGGCCCACATGTCTCTACCACCGGGAAATTTGGGGTTTTAGAGACGCAAGGACGGAACGAAATTTAGAAGTTTTTTTGAGGAGTCTATTATGGTAGCCACCATTGAGAATCGTGATGCTATGCAATCTTCCAGAGAAAATGCGCTGGTGTTGTGGTTTGAAGAAGTCGGAATTGCCGACATTCCACTTGTAGGCGGAAAAAATGCCTCTCTGGGAGAGATGATTCAGCAGTTAAATTCCAAGGGCGTGAATGTACCCACGGGATTTGCGACCACGGCTTATGCCTTTCGCTATTTCATTGAACGGGCCGGATTAGAAGAAAAACTGCGGCAATTGTTCTCTGACCTGGATGTGGAGGACATGATTAACTTACGGGAACGGGGCAGACAGGCTCGATCTCTGGTTCTGCACACCCCCTTCCCAGCGGAACTGGAAGAAGCGATTACGAAAGCCTACCTGAAACTGTGTGAGCGCTATAACGGATCGTCCGATTTCTGCGATCGCCTCGCTCCCGATCAACAGGAAGAATGCAAGCGCTATAGCGGCAATACAGACGTGGCGGTACGCTCCAGTGCCACCGCAGAGGACTTACCAGATGCCAGTTTTGCCGGACAACAGGAAACCTACTTGAATGTCTACGGGGTGAAGGGAGTGCTGGAAGCCTGCCACAAGTGCTTTGCTTCTCTGTTCACCGATCGTGCGATTTCCTACCGCACCATCAAGGGCTTCAGTCACTTTGATGTGGCTCTTTCCGTGGGTGTGCAAAAGATGGTGCGCTCCGACCTGGCGACCTCTGGTGTCATGTTCTCTATTGATACCGAAACGGGCTTCAAGAATGCCGCTCTGGTCACGGCGGCTTACGGGCTGGGTGAAAACGTGGTGCAGGGAGCTGTCAACCCGGATGAATACTTTGTCTTTAAGCCGACCCTGAAGCAGGGCTACAAGCCAATTCTGGAAAAACGGTTGGGCAGTAAGGAAGTGAAGATGGTCTATGACGTGGGCGGCAGTAAGCTGACCAAGAATATTCCGGTTCCCGAACCCGATCGCAAAAAATATGCCCTCAGCGATGATGAAATTCTTACTCTGGCAAAATGGGGCTGCATCATTGAAGACCACTATTCTGAAGTCCGGGATGTCTACACACCGATGGATATTGAGTGGGCAAAAGATGGTTTAACGGGTGAACTATTCATCGTCCAAGCTCGTCCTGAAACGGTGCAATCGCAGAAGTCCGGTAACATACTCCGCAATTACAAACTGCAAGGCACAGGCGATGTCATCGTTAGAGGTCGTGCGGTTGGTGAAATGATTGGCCAGGGTAAGGCGCGAGTGATTCTGGATGTTCACAAAATTGATGAATTCCAGGCCGGTGAAGTGCTGGTGACCAACAAGACCGACCCGGATTGGGAACCGATTATGAAAAAGGCCAGCGCGATCGTCACCAACCAGGGCGGACGTACCTGCCACGCGGCGATCATTGCCCGGGAGATGGGCATTCCGGCGATCGTCGGGTGTGGTGACGCAACCGGAGTGATTAAAAACGGTCAGGACATCACCGTATCCTGCTCAGAAGGGGAAGAAGGTCGGGTTTACAACGGCCTGGTGCCCTTTGAAGTGGTGGAAACGGAACTCAGCAACCTGCCCCGCACCAAGACCCAGATCTTGATGAATGTGGGCAACCCGGAAGAAGCCTTTGGGCTG
>JBBIQC010000525.1:0-4068 GCA_037442585.1 Oscillatoriales cyanobacterium bin_317 | reverse complement strand
TTAAGAGACAAAAGCCCTTCAGTACGCATTCCCCGACGTTGGCAAGCCCTGCAATGCAAAGCCGTTTGGGTGATACGTGAGCTACACGTTGAATTAAACCGCCAGCCCTCAGACTTAGAAATAGCCGAAGCGTTAGAAATTTCATTAGAAGAGTGGCAAGAGATTAAGTTAGCTGGCCAAAACCGTTCTCTTCTGAGTTTAGATGCTCCCATTAAGGATGAAGACAACGGTACTTCATCGCTGGCCGATCTGGTTCCTGATACCCGCTATCGCAGCTTTCAACTGGCTCAGGAAGATCAGATTCGTCTGCAGTTGGCGTTGACCCAGCTAGAGAAACGCACTCGCCAAATTCTAGAGTTCGTCTTTTTGTATGACTTAACTCAAAAGGAAACAGCAGAACGATTGGGAATCAGTGCTGTGACAGTATCTCGTCGAGTGAAAAAGGGACTGGATCTGCTGCAACGGTTGATGGGTGGTTCAGAAGGCGAAGCAGAATAGTTCTTCTCAGGACGGAAATTGCTTAGGGGCGATCGCGAAAATCACTCAACATGATCATGGCCTACTCCTACTGACCGGGGTGGGCCATTCCTATAAGACCAGCTAACAAACTTTGCAGTCGGCGATCACTTTAAAATTCACTATTTTTAATAAAGCGATTGAGCTACTCCCTTCTGAAATCAAAATGGTGGGCTTTGCTCAAAAGTCTTTTGCTAGAGAGCTTGCTAACTCAACGATGGGAGCAATCTAATCAGATCTGGGATGGCATCCAAAATGCTCTAACGGAAAACGGCAATCCTCTGGAAGGACTCAGAAGGCTTTGAAATCATCTGCCGTTGGTTAACAATGTTTTGTCTGTTGTTCTGTTTTATATAAAAAAAGTTTTGTAAGATTTAGGATGACGGATATTTAAGGGCTGTTTAACGATTTGGATTCCTGAGCTTTTTCTGATATTGCTCTAATGCTTTAAGCTCTTCTCTGCTACCCTAAGTCTTTTGGAATACTTCCCTATTTATCCTAAAGTTCGACAATAATGCTCTTAACAGGCACCTTCAAAGCAATCTGGCTGTGAGTTGTCTTAGTTCTGTATTGCCAGGGTTTAATATCCTTCCACTTGGATTTGAGAAAAATAAGGAGATTGCCAACGTGAAACTTGCAGTTTATGGAAAAGGTGGAATCGGAAAATCAACGACGAGTTGTAATATCTCTGTCGCCTTAGCGAAACGTGGCAAGAAAGTTCTGCAGATTGGCTGTGATCCAAAGCACGATAGTACCTTTACCTTGACAGGCTTTCTGATTCCAACGATCATTGACACGCTCCAGGCTAAGGACTACCACTACGAAGATGTCTGGCCGGAAGATGTGATTTATAAAGGCTACGGCGGAGTTGACTGTGTGGAAGCTGGCGGGCCACCTGCAGGGGCAGGTTGCGGCGGCTATGTAGTGGGTGAGACGGTCAAACTGCTCAAGGAACTCAATGCTTTTGACGAATACGATGTGATCTTATTTGATGTTTTAGGCGATGTGGTGTGTGGTGGTTTTGCGGCTCCGCTCAATTACGCAGACTACTGTATGATCGTTACCGATAACGGCTTCGATGCCCTGTTTGCGGCGAATCGCATTGCAGCATCCGTCCGGGAAAAGGCTCGCACTCATCCTTTACGGCTGGCAGGCTTAATTGGCAACCGTACCGCTAAACGGGATCTCATCGACAAGTATGTTGAAGCTGTCCCAATGCCTGTTCTTGAAGTTCTGCCCCTGATTGAAGACATTCGCGTTTCTCGGGTCAAAGGGAAAACCCTGTTTGAAATGGCCGAGTCTGATCCGTCGCTCAATTACGTTTGTGACTACTACCTCAACATTGCCGATCAAATTCTGGCGCATCCAGAGGGTGTAGTTCCTGCCGATGCTCTCGATCGCGATCTGTTCTCGCTTTTGTCTGATTTCTATCTCAACCCCCAAAAGCCCAAAGTTCAAACAGTGGAGGAAGAGTTGGATTTGATGATGGTTTAAACAGGATTTTGAGTTTAAGGGGGGGGCAGTTACATACAATACTTTTAACCACTCCCCTCACAACTCTAATCTTCCATCAAGGTGTTCCGTGAATACTGAGCAACTTCGTCAGTCTTTAAAGCATAAGTGGCTGAATTACTACGCAGAGAATCGCTACTGGATTGCTCGATTACAGGTCTGGGTTGACTGTGATGGCAAACGCCGACCGTCTTCAGGATTTATTCTGGCAACATTATCTGTCCTGGAGCCTCAACTGAATCACTTGCTTCCTTTAATCGTAGATTTAAGCAGTAATCCTGACCGAATTGTTGCTGCTTTAGGTCTCAACTTTAACCCTGATGAGTACTTAGAAAAACTACAAAAGTCTCAGCAAAAAGCAGCACCCGTTAATTCTGAACCGGCTCAATCCATCGCGAAGTCAAAAATGGTCAAGCTACTACCCGCTAGCTCAAGTGAAATTCTTTCACCCCTGGAACAATCTCCCAAACAGGTTTCCAGGATTGATGAAACCTGTGAGGGGGGACGATATCGCAGGAAAAAAAATGAATTGAAATAATTTCTTTTGAGCTAAGTTCAATCAATTCTGAAGCTGGTAAATCTCTTTCGTGAAACAGACCTTTGCTTAACTTAGGAAAGTGAATTATGACTCTTGCTGATGCCCAACCTCAGGCCATTTCATTTGAATGTGAAACCGGAAATTATCACACATTTTGTCCTATCAGTTGTGTCACCTGGCTGTACCAGAAAATTGAAGATAGTTTCTTTCTGGTAATCGGCACAAAGACCTGTGGCTACTTTTTGCAAAATGCCATGGGTGTAATGATTTTTGCAGAGCCACGATATGCAATGGCCGAGTTAGAAGAAGGGGATATTTCGGCTCAGTTAAATGATTATGATGAATTGAAACGATTGTGCTTGCAAATTAAGCGCGATCGTAATCCGAGTGTGATTGTTTGGATTGGCACCTGCACCACTGAAATCATCAAAATGGACTTGGAGGGGATGGCTCCCAAACTGGAAGCAGAAATTGGCATTCCGATCGTGGTCGCCCGCGCCAATGGTCTTGATTATGCCTTTACTCAAGGAGAAGACACTGTGCTGGCCGCGATGGTACAGCGTTGTCCCACCAAGGTTCCTGAAGTGGAAAAAGAGGAGCGAAATGCGATCTCAAAGCTGTTGAATTTTGGTCGCAAAAAGGAAGAGGTTGCCACAGAAGAATCTCAATACCTGGATCATCCGCCCCTGGTTCTGTTTGGCTCCTTACCGGATCCGGTAGTGACTCAACTCACCCTGGAACTGAAAAAGCAAGGGATTAAAGTGTCTGGCTGGCTACCGGCCAAGCGATATGGGGAACTTCCACCGCTTGATGAAGGTGACTATGTGGTTGGAGTCAATCCATTTTTGTCTCGCACGGCAACGACGCTGATGCGGCGACGGAAGTGCAAATTAATCGGAGCACCGTTCCCGATCGGCCCCGATGGCACCCGCGCCTGGATTGAAAAAATTTGTTCCGTATTCGGCATCACACCCACAGGGTTAGCAGAGCGGGAAGCCCAAATTTGGGAAAGTCTGGAAGACTACATTCAGCTCATTCGCGGTAAGTCGGTCTTCTTTATGGGAGATAACCTGCTAGAAATTTCTCTGGCCCGGTTTCTGATTCGGTGCGGCATGACTTGTCCGGAAGTTGGGATTCCCTATATGGATAAGCGCTATCAGGCGGCTGAATTAGCGTTGCTGGAGAAAACCTGTCAAGAAATGGGAACGCCCCTACCCAAGATCATTGAAAAACCAGATAACTACAATCAACTGCAGCGAATTAAGGAGCTACAGCCTGATTTAGTGATTACAGGTATGGCCCATGCCAATCCTTTGGAAGCCCGTGGGATTACCACAAAATGGTCAGTTGAATTCACCTTTGCTCAAATTCACGGCTTTACCAATGCCCGCGACATTCTGGAACTGGTGACTCGTCCCCTACGTCGAAACAATTCATTAAAGAATCTAGGATGGGAGAAACTGATCAGGGAACAGGCAGATTCTTAAATCTGGTCAGCTTGT
>JBBIQC010000524.1:0-4069 GCA_037442585.1 Oscillatoriales cyanobacterium bin_317 | reverse complement strand
TAATTGGCTCGTGGCTCATGGTGTTGCAGCAGTTTTGAGTTCTACGGTTTGAATTTTGCCAGCCCCCCTATTGTCCTGTGATCCGTATCACAAAAAACTGTCAACCACATCACAATATTTCCTGATCCAGGTCAGTCGAACTTCTGATCTATATCAGTGGCACTGGTGAGGAGATGATTCATAGTGTGAGTAATCCACTGCAATAGGGCCACTCTCCCGCTATGATCACTGCCCTTGTCCAATCTGCGTTTCAAACAGGCCATCTGAGTGTCGAATCGGAAGCTTTGATTCGGCAGGTTCTGGCTCTGAATAGCTGTCAGCCAACCGACCTGGAAGCATTGGCTAAATTATATGAAGCGCTGCAAACAGGTCGCATTCAGCGTGAAGCCCATCAGAGTATTCAACTTCCGGCGCTGGAAAAATGTTAAGGAAGGTTCTGAATTGTCAACCAGGCTCTGTTGATTGCAGAATAGAGGCAGTTTCTGACTTGGCATACCTGTGATGGTGACACTCCCTGGCAACGCAAAAGATCGTTTAACAGATTTAATTGCCCGTTATCGATCGCGGGTGGATTACCTGGCAGTCAGGTTAGAAGCTGCAGAGGGCACAGATATCCTCTTAAGGGGGAATAAGATTGAGACCCTCAGTGAGGGAGTGTCGATCGGGGGCCATGTGCGGGCCTGTTATAAGGGAGGCTGGGGATTTGCCAGCTTTAACCAACTGGCCACCCTGGAAGAGCGGATTGAAGAGGCGATCGCGGCGGCTCATTTGGTTGGAGATGAAGAAACCTTACTGTCTCCCGTTAATCCGGTGCAGGATACCTGCCTGCTGCCATTGACAGGAACCGACCCTCGTAAGATTCCGCTGGCCCAGAAGAAAGCCTTATGCCAGCACTATGGCGAAATTCTGCGCAGTGTGAGTCCCCAAATTGCCACGATTTCAGTTCGGTATGGGGATAGTGCTCAACAGGTCATCCTGGCTACTTCCGACGGTACGCTGCTGGAGCAATCCTGGGTAGATATGGAAATGCGATTTGCGGCGACGGCCCGGAATGGAGAAACCGTACAAACGGGGAGAGAAACAAACGGTTCCCGCAAAGCCTATGAGGATCTGGTAGGACTGGATGAACAAGTTCGGAGTGCGGCCCAGAGAGCGGTGGATTCCCTGGCCCTGCCGCCTGTGAAAGGCAATACCTATACCGTTGTGATTGACCCGATTCTGAGTGGGTTATTTGTTCATGAAGCATTTGGGCATCTTTCGGAGGCGGATATGACCTACGAAAATCCCGATCTGCTGGAAACGATGAGTCTTGGTCGCCGCTTCGGGCCTGCGGAACTGCAAATTTTTGATGGGGCTGCGCCTGCAGGACACCGGGGTAGCTATTTCTATGATGATGAGGGCACTCCAGCAACCACAACGCAATTGATTAAAGATGGAGTATTAGTGGGACGGCTACATTCTCGCGAAACGGCGGGCAAGCTGGGAGAAGCCCCTACAGGGAATGCGCGCTGCCTGAACTATCACTTTCCACCGATCGTCCGCATGACCAATACCTGGATTGAGCGGGGCAAAACGCCCGTTAAAGATCTGTTTAGTGATATCCAGGAAGGGGTTTATGCCCGCAATTGGTTGGGGGGCATGACGAATGGAGAAATGTTCACCTTCGCGGCAGGTGAAGCCTGGATGATTCGTAACGGCGAGATTGCGGAACCCGTGCGGGATGTCACGCTGTCAGGAAATGCCTTCAAAACATTGGCCGATATTGAAGCGATCGGGAACGATTTCTTCTGGGATGAGTCGGGCGGCTGTGGCAAAGGGGGCCAGAGTGGTCTGCCTGTAGGATGTGGTGGTCCCAGCTTACGGTTGCGGAATGTCGTCGTCGGTGGAGAAGCGATCGATTAAGCCAGATTAGCCTGCAGGCTTGGTTGCGGGATTGTAGGCTAGATAGCTCTCAATCTGGCGAAACAGTTCTTCAGGGGTAGAGGAATTGTCCAGGACTACATCGGCGTAGGCGATTTTTTTTTCAATTGGCATTTGACTGTCGATGCGAATTTGAGCCTCCTCCAAACTGAGCCGATCGCGCTCCATCAAGCGTCGGATTTGTACCTCTTTGGGACAGTTCACCACCCAAATTTCCGTCACCAGATCAGTCATCCGGGCCTCAAACAACAGGGGAATCACCATCACCACAATCGGACACCGGGCGGCATCGTTCAAAGGTGGAGTGTGTATCGCCTCTACCAGGCGATCGCGCACATAGGGATGAATGCACTGTTCCACCCAGAGCCGCTCGGCTGAACTGTTGAAAATAATTTCGCCCAGGCGCTGCCGATTGAGCGTGCCATTGGGCAAAAGAATTCCTGACCCGTAGCGATCGCTAATCGCTTCCAGAACCGCAGTTCCTGGCATCACAGCATCCCTGGCATATAAATCCGTATCCAGAATGGGCAGGTGATGGGTCTTCGCGAGGTAATCAGAAATCAAAGTTTTGCCCATTGCAATTCCTCCCGTTAAACCAATAATACGTTGGGAGGATTGAACTGAGTTCGGCAAAGTGCTCATCATAGTCTCAGCCATCAACAAAGGACTGAACCACCAAGGGCAGGCCAGTCATTTAAGCATCAGGGTAACATCCTATCGATTGTTATTCCTGCTTGGGGCATCTTAAACGTGTCTCTCGATATCCTGTTATTCCTACCTCAGCCTCAAGTTCCTATGCAAATTCAACAATATCAGTGGACTCATGCAATGGGTTGGCAACCCGCTCTCTACTCTCCATCCCAAGCCTCCGCTCAACTGATTTTGCTGTTTGGTAGCCCAACGCTACTACAGCCCTCTTCCCCCCTGCATGAAATCCAGACTGCCTATCCCCATGCCTATGTATTGGGTTGCTCTACAGCTGGGGAGATTTGTGACACTCAAGTATTAGATAACAGCCTAGTCGCTACCGCTATCCAATTTGAACACACAGAGATTCACTGCCACTCCATTCATCTCCTGCCGGAAGAAGGGAGTTTTGAGGCTGGCAAGCGCCTGAGTCAGTTGCTCAGTCCTCACGAGTTAACCCATGTCTTTGTGCTATCCGATGGCTTACAGGTAAATGGGAGTGAGTTAGTGAAAGGCTTAGGATGTCATCTTCCTCCTCATGTTCGGGTTACAGGAGGATTGTCTGGGGATGGCGATCGCTTTCAGCAAACTTTTGTTCTTTGTAACGGACAAGTTAATTCGAGCATGATTGCGGTTCTGGGGCTGTATGGCGATCGCCTGCGAGTCGGTTATGCTTCCCAGGGAGGGTGGAGTCCCTTTGGACCAGAACGAGTGATCACCAAATCCAGAGGCAATATTTTGTATGAACTGGATGGAGAGCCTGCCCTGGAATTGTACAAACGCTACCTGGGCGATCACGCGGCTGAATTACCCGCTGCTGGATTGTTGTTTCCCCTCAGCTTGCGGATGGAAACGGGCAATGGGCATCTGGTTCGCACGATCCTATCGATCAACGAAGCCGAGCAGAGTCTGACCTTTGCCGGAGACATGCCAGAAGGAACCGTGGCCCAACTGATGCAGGCCAGTTTCGATCGCTTAGTAGAGGGAGCCATTCAAGCCGCAGAAACCAGTCACCAGGCTTTGGGAGGAGTTCCTGCTGACCTGGCTATTTTGATTAGCTGTGTGGGCAGAAAGCTGTTATTGAAACAGCGGATTGAGGAAGAGGTGGAAGGCGTGCGCGAGGTTCTGGGTGAGCAGGCGATTCTGACAGGTTTCTATTCTTACGGGGAAATTTCTCCCTGTTCTTTGGGTGCTCCCTGTGAATTACATAATCAGACTATGGCGATCACCACATTTGCCGAAACATGAACATGGAACCCACTCACCGTCTGCTACAGCGTCAACTCAAGCGGTACTTGGGTAATCAGGCAAATCTCACCAATTTGCCGGAAGGATTGCAAGAGTTTATTGCGGCTGTGAATGAAGCCTACTGGCAGGCGGAGAGCGATCGTACTCGCCTGGAGCGTACCCTGGAGATCAGTTCTCAGGAGTTGCTGCAGGTAAATGCCAGGATGCAAACGTT
>JBBIQC010000523.1:3446-4073 GCA_037442585.1 Oscillatoriales cyanobacterium bin_317 | reverse complement strand
AAAGATGACCGTCATCCTCTATTTTATCTACCCTTTACGAAAAGGTACTACCGGGATATTAAATTTGGTGGTATTCCCTAAATATATCGACACTTATCTCATTGAAATCAGCTTTCCGCGTTGGATGAGAGACATTAGTATCGAGGTCTGGCGCTATGATGGGCCGGATGTGGATGGCCCCATCAGCAATCAGATCACGACCACAGTAATTCCTGCATCGACTTCCAGTGTGTTGCTGTTGCCAGCAAGAGACATCCGGAAGGGAGCGATCATCGTCAACAACAGCACGGCAAACCTCTACATCAATCTAACTTCTACTACTTCGCTATCGAGCTATCTGGCAATTCTGCCTCCAGGTGGATATTATGAAACCCCTTTCAACTATGCCGGACCCATTAGCGGATTTTGGGACGCAGCCGTCTCTACTGCCACTGTAAAGGAGTTTTTCTAGTCCTATGCCTTTAATTTGAAGAGAGAGAGTACACAATGTCCTGGAAGCCTCTTGCACAACTGGAACTTTCTGACGCTTGGCAGTTCACCCAGACGATAGAGGCAGATTATATCCGCATCCGGTTTGCAAATCCAACTAATCAGAATGGACGTGGATATATTTGTCAGGCAGATGAG
>JBBIQC010000523.1:0-3436 GCA_037442585.1 Oscillatoriales cyanobacterium bin_317 | reverse complement strand
ACTTTGAATCGACAGATTTTTCAGGTCGGGCGGTTGTATCCCAAAACTGAAAGTGAAGTGATTTATGTTCCCCGTCCCTATTGTTTCGCTTCTAGAGCGATCGGATTCAAAGCAAAAGTTTTTGCACCGATCTCCCCATGGGTTTTAACTGTTGATTATTGGGATGCTCCTATGCCACTTTCTAACCCCGTAAACGTCTCTATTACGGCCGTTACAAGCTCTAACGTCACAGCCAGTACGGTCAATTCAGCAACCACAAATACCAGTCTGTTAGCTTCCAATGCAAACAGGAAGGGGGCAACAATCTGGAATAATTCGACGGCAATACTCAATTTAGAACTGGGTGCCACTGCCAGCACCAACGCTTACACCGCACAGTTAGCACCTGGCGGATATTACGAAGTACCCTATGGTTATACTGGCGCTATTTCTGGGTTGTGGAGTGCTGCAAATGGTAACGCCTTAGTGAGGGAGCTAACCTGATGCCCCTGTACTACTTTGGTGGAGGAAGTCAATCAGCTTCTACCTCGGTTGTTTACCGGGTGAACGATGTAGATTTCACAATCCCTTCAGATGCAACACTTGTTTTAAGTTACGCGCAATCTGCAGCAAGAACGTTTACTTTACCCAATGGCTCGTCAGTCAGCAGTGGTAAGCGAATTGTGATCAGGGATGTAGCCGGTGCCTGTTGGTTCGGGATGCCTTTAATCGTGCGGACAGGAAGCGATTTGATTAATGGCATCATGACAAAAGCCTATATTGAATTTCCTTATGGAGAATTAGCCTTTGTCTATGACACTGCAACCGGGTGGAGTTACGCAGAAGGGCAACCGCCACGATCAGACGGATGGTATTTACAGGATGCCTATGGTTATCCGATCAACACCACGCCTCCAATTTTGCTACCGACATGGAATGGCACGGGTACCTCGTTCACCAGTTACAGTTACACAAATCAGGGGGGTCTATGTTTGAATGTCAGTATGGCGACGGCTTCTACATCTTGGGGCGGAACGGCGGCCTGGGCGGGGGCTACTCCGATTCAGTTAGGGAGTGGTGGTGGGACGTACTTCTTAGAGATTCTGGCCTCGCTCGATACTTTGCTGGGTTCCACCGATGGTAGGTTTGCAGCCGGGTTTATGGTTGGCTCCAGTGTTGGGCTGAACAATGAACCTACGAATGGAGCCTATATCATGCACAATCCATCCAGCAGTGCTAATTGGTTAGCTCGCACGGCGGCTAATAGTGTGCGATCTCCAGCTTTGGACTCTGGGATTGCAGTTGCAACGTCAAACTTTCGTCGCTATGCCATCAAACTGTCTGCGGGGAATGCCAGTTTCGCTGTAGATCGCACGCTGTTTGGCTCAATTTCTACGAATCTTCCATCCGGTTCTAGTCAACGCTTGTCATTTGGGACGTACTCAACGCGAAACAACGTCAATAACGGCTCACAGGCGTTTAATTACAATCTGTATAGTTTTAGGTTTTTATATCTCCCACCTAGCCCTAGATAAGGGGAGTTTCAAGGATGGACAAGTCAAGCGCCACGGTGTTGATTCTTTCATTATTAGGAACATTGCTTATTACTTCAATTCCG
Source organism: Oscillatoriales cyanobacterium bin_317 (assembly GCA_037442585.1). GTDB lineage: Bacteria > Cyanobacteriota > Cyanobacteriia > Leptolyngbyales > Leptolyngbyaceae > Leptodesmis. The sequence goes on along the minus strand of JBBIQC010000523.1, from coordinate 1,839 downwards.
CTTGTCACATTCATGTGGAAGATATTTAGTGTCGTTGCCCGTGATAAGCAAGCAGATGAAATGCAACTTTTAGCACTCAATGGATTGAGAGAAAGAGTAGAGCACCTTTCTACACGATTATCTGGGCAGACTGATAATCTGAATCGGCGTTTAAAGCAAGTGGAACGTTTTTTATCGAAAACAACAGAGTTTGAGGAAAGAGAGTGAAAGGAATACAAGTTTTGGGAAAACTGCAAAGTATAAACAAGTCAACTACCTCTAATCATGAGAACTAAGGCTCTCTTAGCTTTGACGGTGATCTCAGTCACTTCAATAACAGGATGTGCATCGTTAGCGGCTGGCAAAAGGAACACCGTACCTTACCCACAGTCAGTATCACAAAATTTTATTAATTCTTGCGCTCAAAGCGCGTCGCGATCAGTCTGTACCTGTACGTTCAAAAAGATAGAGAATCGCTACTCTCTGGAAGAATTCAGTCAGATTGAGGTCAGGATGAAGGCTGGGCAAAAACTTCCAGATGAGATGCTGAACTTCATTGGTTCCTGTAGAGATTCTAATCAATAGCCAAAACTCTTAACACATTGCGCGACACGCAATTAGTCAACGAAGGAATCGATATTTCAGCCATTAAAAAGCCCTCTGATTACGGTGTAGTACGGAGGGCTTTCAGGGGTATATAGTCCAATTTTAGTCCACGGCTTGTAGTACGCTCCTTAGTTTCGCCCGGTTAGCCGATCGACCGTGGCTTGTTGTTGCAAAGCCAGTTCAATCAATCTGTCAGTGGTTGCACTCTGACGCTCTACGGTACGGCTCAGTCGGTCGATCGCGTCCGTCAGCACTGAAACCTGAGCACCTAAATCGTCAATCTTCTGTCCCAATGTGGTGATAGATGGGGTAATGGCGTTGGCGATCGCCTGAGTTAGTTCGTCTGGGGTCATGGCTCCTCACTATTGTTCTGAACTAGAAAGATTCTTCAATTGGCGCAACTTACGATGCACTCCCCACGGGCAGAAGGCTAAAACCAACAAACCTAAATAGGTTGACAGTCCCATCACTAAAGCAAGGGTATTGGTAATGTCTGAATGTTCTCCAAAATGCGTAGTTGCAGCAAAGCCTAACAGTGGAGGAACAAAAAACAACCCTAACAAAACCCAGTAGGTGCGACCTGTGAACCCAGCTTTGGCTATTAACCTTTCCCAGGGCAAACCCCAGATCAAAAACACTAAAAGAACAAACAACAGAACCGATAGAAGCTGACCAACAAAAGCACCAAATAAACGTCCGAAGTAATCTGCTAACAGTTCAAATGGGTTAAAGGTTGTTTGATACATTGCCCAAATCCTTGTAAAAGCCCCTTGATCAGAGGGGCAGAGCATCTTTTAGGATTCCCCGTCTATTTCTGCCTCCAACGGTTGCTCTACGACCTTACGGAGTTTGCCACTGACAAGACGGAAGCCCTGCTCGTCAATCAGTTCGATCGCGGCCTTTACCAATAAAGTAACTTGCCTTGCTGTGGGTCGTTCCTCTTGAGAAGCCATCTCCTCAAGCCTATCCAGCGTTTCTCTGTCAAATGGAACGGTCATCCGCTCGTCTTTACGTGGCACTTCTGATACTGAATTCTGCATCTGAATCTTACCCAAAAAACATCAGTATAAGGAGTATGACATTTCTTAGACTCCCTTGACATCCAATGGATGCCACACTAGAGTTATTCAACAGGGAAGTCTTAGAACTTCCAGAAATTCTAGAAATTCCACAAGGAGGATTTATGGCGCAACGCCTAAACTCGACTTTATCCATTTGTGAGGATAGGAAGGTTTATAGAAGAATAGGGTGAGA
>JBBIQC010000522.1:0-4074 GCA_037442585.1 Oscillatoriales cyanobacterium bin_317 | reverse complement strand
TGATGAAAAACAATCCTCGTACACCTTTTAGTCTTCCTCAGCAAGCCCTAAGTAGAGGACAATTTTCTCGAATCTCCCAAGTTGTTTGCTAGATACCCTGCAACCCAGGGAACTCTAATGGATGCAGGGGCACTCTCAAACGGCTGGGGATCTCGACCATCAAAATTATGCAAAAGACTCAAAAAGCACCTTCTACTCTCAGTTCTGACCTTATCTACAGCCAAACGCCTCCCACGACGGAAGCAACTTTTTTATACCCGGTGCCCCACACTACAGGAGCGATGTCAGTGCGAGAAACTCCTACCCTTTCTATACAATCTCAGGTAGACCTGACTGGCCTCGTGAAGCAACTTAATCAGGTTACTGTAGCCATCCCTGAGCCAGATTTAGCAATACCCAGAGTAGCCGCATTATTGGGGGAAGCGTTCCAGGTAGATGGTTGTCTGGTGGTGTTCTCTACCCCTACACAGGTAGGAGTACGAACAGCATGGTGGATCGCTGAAACGGGGCGATCGATCCTTTCATCCCCTTTTATCCCTGCACTTACCCAAACAAATTGGGTGAACACGGATCGGTTAGATAACGGAACTCCTACCGTTATCCCAGATGTACAAGCTCTGTCCAGCAATTCGGCAGCCAGGTGTTGTGTGCAAGAACTTGCTGAGCTATGGCCCTCTGATGCCACTTCAACCCATAGTTTTCCTTATCGCTCTGTATTAGAAGTGCAAGTTCAGTTGCCAGGAATGCCCCTGGGCAGAATTAGCCTGCTGCGATCGCGGCCTTACTCCTGGCCGGCCTGTCAGGTTGAACAATTAGAGGCCGTCGCTCAGCAGGTTCTGACTCTACTCTCCCATCTCAATTTGCAACAGCAACTGAAGCAACAAGCAGCGTATCAGGGAGTGGTCAAACAACTAGCGATTGCTATCCGAAACTCGTCGAATTTAAGTGAAGTGTTTCAATTGGCAATTAATGGCGTGGCTACAGCTCTGGGAGTGAGCCACGGCCTCCTTCTGCGGTTGAAATATTGGGATCCCTTGTTCCGGAATAAAGCAGGTGAGCAAATTCCCAAAGCTCAAGTGACGGTAACGTGCGAGTGGTTCAAAGAGGGGTATGAATCCCCCTCATCTTCCTTCCTTGGTTCAATGGCGGAGACATCGAACCAATCCTTCTGGCTGTCAGAATGTACTCTTTGTCAGTACGCTTTTCTTCATTCTCCAAAATCAACGATGATCAATAGTGCCCAACAGATTCTGGGCCATGCTAGTCCTCCTACTAGAACCGTCTTTCAAGTCGGTGAGAGGGATACGCTTCTGGTAGCCCCCCTGGAAAGCCAGGGTACTGTCCTGGGATTTCTAGTGCTTCGAGACGATCACCCCCGTTCCTGGCAACCTGAGGAAATTGAACTGGTTGAGTTAATGAGTGCTCAGGTCAGTACTGCCATCATCCAAACAGAAACCCTGCGGCAAGTGCAATCTCTGGTCGAGAAGCGGACGGCTGAGCTGAAGCAAAGCCTCGCCGTGCAAGCCAAGCTTTATGAGCGGACTCGGAATCAGCTTGAGCAACTGAGGCAGTTAAACCAGTTGAAGGATGAATTTCTAGATACGGTCAGCCATGAGCTCAGAACTCCATTAACCAGTATGGCCCTGGCTATCCGGATGCTCCGTCAAACTGGCACTGAGGGCGATCGTGGGGCGCGCTACCTCGACATTTTGGAACAGCAATGTGCCCAAGAAACCAATTTAATTAATGATCTGCTGGCTCTGCGGGAACTGGAGTCTAAACAAACAACGCTGCAACTTGAAGAACTAAACTTAGTCGATCTGGTTACAGAAGTGACGGCTTCCTTTGAATCAAGTTGGGCCGGAAAAGGGTTAACGATTGAATTAGAAATTCCTCATTATCCACTGAGCCTCTGGAGCGATCGTGAAAGCCTCACCCGTATCCTCGTGGAGTTGCTCACCAATGCAACTCGCTACTCTGAACCTCAAACCTGTATCCGTTTAGCCATCTCTACGCGCCAGGAAGATGCTATCAATCAGATTGTTCTCACTCTTACAAATCAGGGAGCGGCGATTCCCCCCGAAGAACTTCCCTATATCTTCGATCGCTTCAGACGCTGTCACAGTGCTGTGCAAAATGCCGTGCCAGGAACAGGGTTGGGGTTGGCTCTAGTCAAGAGCTTAACTCAACATCTGAATGGCACCATTTCAGCCTCTAGTTCGCCTACAGAACAGTCCTCAGCCTGGACCACTTGCTTTACTCTCGTCCTGCCCCAGGCTGTCGGCAGTTCCATCTAATGCATCAAGGGCTGCTGAATCATTTATGATGCTGAAATGCTGAAGCCTACTGCTCCAAAACGTTTACGCTGGCAGCGCACCCGATATTCTCCCCTGGTGCGGCAGATGGATGTGTTCAGTTCCTCTGCCCAGTTGATGTTTTATCTCTGGTGGGACAGCAGAATTCCAGGCCGTTCAACCCGCTATCGAAATCGCCGCGCCCAATGGCTGGTGGGGACACTCTTAGATCTGGGGCCAACGTTCATTAAATTAGGGCAGGCATTGTCAACTCGAGCTGATCTGTTGCCGCTGGAATATGTGCAGGCATTGAGCCGATTGCAGGATAAAGTACCGGGGTTTAGTCCGGAAGAGGCGATCGCAATTGTTGAAACCGAGTTAGGAGCACCAATCTACCACCTGTATCGAGAATTTGACTTTGTTCCAATTGCGGCAGCCAGTCTGGGACAAGTTCATAAGGCCCGCCTGCATACAGGGGAAGAGGTTGTGGTCAAAGTTCAGCGGCCAGGATTGGAAAAGCTGTTCGATCTGGACTTCAAAGTTCTCCACCAATTAGTTCGCTTCTGCCAGCGATTTCTTCCCTGGACGCGACGGTACGACCTGGAAGCGATTTATCACGAATTTACCGAGATTCTGTATCAGGAAATTGACTACATTCAGGAGGCCCTTAACGCCGATCGCTTCCGGTTCAACTTTAGGGATCACGATCGCATCATCGTTCCCAGAGTTTATCCCAAACACACGACGAAACAGGTGCTGACGATGGATTATGTGCCGGGGATCAAGATCAACGATCGTCAAAGTTTGGAAGCCTGCGGCATTAATGTTAAAGAGGTCAACCAGTTAGGAATTTGCTGCTATCTGAAGCAGTTACTGCAGGACGGCTTTTTTCAGGCCGATCCCCACCCCGGTAATATGGCCGTCAGTCAAGATGGTTGCCTGATTTTTTATGACTTCGGCATGATGGCAGAAGTGCAACCGATTAACAAAGAACAAATGGTGAAAACGTTCTTTGCAGTGCTCAAGAAGGACACGGATCAGGTGATTGAAACTCTCATGGATCTGGGTTTAATTGAACCCATGTCCGATATGGCCCCGATTCGGCGTGTTACTCGCTTTCTTCTGGAGAAATTTACCGAAAAGCCGATCGAGATGCAAGCCTTCACAGAGATGCGGAGTGAGTTGTATGCGCTGTTTGAGCAGCAACCCTTTCGCTTGCCTGCCAAAATGACCTTTATTCTGAAAGCACTCACCACGCTGGACGGTGTGGCCCGTGCGCTAGACCCCCAATACAACCTGCTGGCCTCTGCCAAGCCGTTTGTTGCCAGTCTAACGACCGCTACAGGCCCAGGATCGACTGTGGGAGAATTGGTACGACAAGCGAAGGATTATTTAATTTATAGAATCCGGCAACCCAGCCCATCCAGTTTCTTGCTGCAGCAACTGGAAGAACGCTTCGAGCAACAGGAACTGGAACTGCGTGCCCGCTATTTTGATCAGGAGCGCGCCTTGAAGAAATTGACCCTGGCTAACCGCAGCCTCCTGTACACCTGCCTCACAGGATTTTCCCTGCTAATCGGGATCCTTTTGCTGGCAGGAACCTACACATATTGGGCGATCGGGGCATTTCTGATCTCAGGGATTGGAGCGATCGTACTACTCAAAACTCTATATCAACTTGCTCTGCATGAGAAGATTACCCGCCTCACTGCCAGATAAGGTAGCTCAAGTTCGAGTTACAAGTTCGAGTTAATAGAGATTGCCCATACCATCAAACAAA
>JBBIQC010000521.1:0-4076 GCA_037442585.1 Oscillatoriales cyanobacterium bin_317 | reverse complement strand
AAAGCGGTTGGCTGGGTTTCCAGCGCAGGCGATCGCTGACAAACCGTTCATTCCAGATGTGAAAGGGAAACAGCGCGGCAACCCCCTCGGCCCTATCAATCTGCACAATATCGGTAATCTCTGCCCAGGAACCAATGCGTACCTGATCCGGGTGCCATCCCGAAGCAACGGGTTGGATTTGATCGGCATAAGCGGGTTTCACCAATTCCGGCTTTTGATGTTCCACGGTGGGATAGAGCAGGACACGATCGTGTTCCACCCGAAACAGACCGCCTTCCTCCCGAATTCCGCCCTTTCGTAACAGGACGATCGTCTCTCCCCGTTCCAGCGCATGAACAGCGACCTGCCATTCTTTGAGGGCATTGGTTAATTGGTCATTTGTCATTCGTCATTCGTCATTGGTTTGAATCTTCAGCTTTTTTCAAGGGTTGGGGAATTCCCAGAGCCGTTTCTCCCCACTAGCATGAAACAAGAACACTGCGATCGCAATTGCGCCAAAGGAAGTCTATGACCCTACACGACTTATTGATGCTAATTTTGATGCTCTCTCCCGGAATTCTGCTCTCCATCATCATTATGGGGACTTTCGCCTTTGGAGGATAAGAGAAGTTTACTCAGCTAAGCCAATTTCCCGTAATCGCTGCATCAGATACTCGCCTGCGGTGATTGCGGGAAATTGTTGTTTGCCCACTTTGGCAATGCAGCCAGGAAGAGGAGTGAGATCAATTTCCTTCCGAGGATGAACAAAGAAGGGCATCGAAAAGCGGCGGCTACGATCGCCCGTGGGATTCACTACCCGATGAGTGGTACTTTTCATAACTCCATTCGTCAGTTGTTGCAGCATATCGCCGCTGTCCACAATAATTTGTCCCGGCATGGCTGGAATGGACAACCAGGAACCATCGCGCTGCAATAACTCCAGACCATCATCCGTGGCTTCACAGAGCAGAGTAATTAGATTGATGTCTTCATGGGGAGCCGATCGCAGACTGGCCGGATGGGCATCTGCGGGAACGGGAGGATAGTGAATGATGCGAAGGATCGTGTCGCTCTCCTGAATCATGTCAGACAACAGTGTTTCTGGTTCTCCCAGATACAGGGCGCAGGCTTTTAGCAATTCAGCAGCACAGGCTTCTAACTGAGCATAAAGTTGGGCCATCACCGGATGAAATTGGGGCACTTCGGCAACCTGCAGGTTAGCTGCATAATGTCCCGTTAGGGGATGTCCGGCTAGTAAATCCCGTCCCACATGCCAGAACTCTTTCAAGTCAGGGTAGGGATGATCTTTGGCGTGTTCCTGTCCAAAAGAGGTGAATCCCCGCTGTCCATGCAATTCGGGAACTTCATACTGTTGCTTGATGGCCTCTGGTAATTCAAAAAACTGTTCCGCAACCTGATAAGCCTGCTGGATCAGGGCTAAATCCACGCCATGATGGGTAATGGCAAAAAAGCCGGTTTTTTCTAGTGCCTGCCCCAGTTGGATGATGAAGTTAGTGCGGCGATCGCCACCGGCTTGAAAGTCCCGTAAATCCAGAACCGGAATTCCTTGGGTTGAAACCATAAGATGTATCTGTGGGATGCTAAAGGTATCTCATTCACAGCAATCTGATTCACAGCAGTTGAGAGATAGATAATGACTGGCTTGATTTTAGTGTATGCATTGCTAGTCGCTATTGGCGGCATTGTGGGATATGTCAAGGCAGGCAGCCAGCAGTCTTTGATCTCTGGTTTAGTGAGCGGGGCTGCCCTGGCGATCGCCTGGTTCCTCAGTTTGCAAAATCCTGCTGCCGGATTTGCCCTGGCGGCCTTTCTGGCACTGGGACTGTTGATCGTTTTTGCGATCCGCTTCCGTAAAACAGGGAAGTTTATGCCCGCTGGGTTAATGGCAGCATTGAGTTTGATCGCTATGGTGATATTTGCAGTGAGTTGGTTGAGTTAACCCGGTTATGGCAGTCAAGAACCAAGTGCGATCGCTTCAACACATCGTCGTCACGGCTGACCAGATGCGGCAGATTGAGGAGCGCGTGTTTGCCGCCAGAATGCCCGTACCCGCGCTGATGGAAAAGGTTGCTGGACGAATTACCCAGCGGATTGAAGCGTTATTTTTGGGAAGGTCTGGATTGCGGGTGGGAGTGCTGGTTGGACCCGGGCACAACGGCGGCGATGCGCTGGTCGTTGCCCGTGAACTGCATTTTAAGGGCTGTCAGGTCGTCATCTATCAACCATTTACCAAGCTGAAAGAGTTGACCGGACATCACGCTCAATATTGCAGCAGTTTGGGGATCCCAACCATTGAGCAGGTAGAAGCTCTGCAGGAGTGTGACTTGCTGGTTGACGGATTGTTTGGCTTTGGTCTGGAGCGATCGCTCTCTGGCGACATTGCCAATGCAGTCGATCAGATCAATCAATGGCACAAACCCGTTGTTAGCATCGATCTCCCAACCGGACTCCATACCGATACCGGACAGGCATTAGGCACCGCTATTCAAGCCACGCATACCCTTTGTCTGGGACTCTGGAAACAGGGATTGTTACAGGATCAGGCACTGGCTTACGTGGGTCAGACTGAACTGGTGGATTTTGATCTTCCCCTGGCGGATATTCATGCCGTCCTGGGAGACCATCCTCCGGTACAACGGATTACCTCAGAAAGCGCGATCGCCCACCTGCCGTTGCCCCGATCGTTAACCGCGCACAAATACACCGCAGGCCATCTGCTTTTGATCTGTGGTTCCCGTCGGTATGCCGGGGCCGCAATTTTGAGTGGCCTGGGAGCACGAGCCAGTGGAGTGGGAATGCTGTCGATCGCCGTTCCCGCCTCTCTTCAACCTGTGCTCATGGCCCAGTTGCCAGAAGCCCTGGTCGTCGGTTGTCCAGAAACCCCGTCCGGTGCGATTTTGTGCTTACCGGATGAGATGCAGTTGGATAAATATTCTGCGATCGCCTGTGGCCCCGGACTCACGATGGAAGCCAAGTCTGTCGTGCGATCCGTGCTAGGTAGTTCTCTGCCTGTAGTGCTTGATGCGGATGGATTGAACATGGTGGCTGACTGGGGCACCTCCATGCTGGAAACTCGCACCGCTCCCACGATTCTGACTCCCCATCCCGGCGAGTTTAAGCGGCTGTTTCCCCATTTAGCGGAAAATCTCCCATGTCGGGTCACGGCAGTCCGGGAAGCCGCTGCCCAAACGGGAGCGATCGTCCTCCTGAAAGGCGCACGAGTCACCATCTCAGATTCCCACACCGTCTGGATCAACCCCGCCAGTACACCCGCCCTTGCACGTGGGGGCAGCGGCGATGTCTTAACCGGATTAATCGGCGGACTCCTGGCCCAACCACTCGCCCAGCAGCAGACCCAGTCCCCCATCCCCCATCCCCCATCCCCCATCCCCAACCTCGTCCAATCCGCCGTCTGGTGGCATTCTCAGGCCGGAATCCTGGCCGCTCAGGAACGCACCGAATTAGGGGTTGATGCTCATACCCTGGCCCAATACCTCATTCCTGCACTCAAAACACATCTGTAAGAGCGATCGGTCATTCCTGTAGGGGGCATCAGTTATTCAGCATCAGTTCATTTCCCATCCACTCACCCACGCATCCACTCCCTCCTATTGGTCAACTGCTGCTGTCCACAAATGCGGAGTTTGAGAACGGAAATCCTGCTGCACCAGCGTATGTACCTGCCAGCCTGGATCGGTTTGAGGATAGTCCGATCGAAAGTGTCCCCCGCGGCTTTCGGTACGAAAATTCGCACTTTTCAGGATCAGCAAGGCAATATCCAGAAGATTACGGGTTTCTGCCCAGGTTCGCAGCGATCGCCCCTCCTCTGCCGTCTGCAACCATAGGGAGTTTTCTGGAACCAGCGTCTGAAGTATTTGACTGATCGGTAAGCGAGCAAAGTCTTCCCGCCACTGCTCAACCTGAGCGATCGCCCCTTCCATCTGGGCAGCCTCCCGACAAATTCCGGCACTCTGCCACACCAGGCGGGGTAACTCCTGGCGTAATTTTTCAATACGGGCAAGTTCCTCTGGAGAGAAAGAAATTTCAGGTTTTTGATTGACTGTAGAGCAGGGATG
>JBBIQC010000520.1:3555-4081 GCA_037442585.1 Oscillatoriales cyanobacterium bin_317 | reverse complement strand
GTAAATGCAGACTTAAGCCAGTTAGCGATTCAATCTCCTGTCGATGGCACTGTTTTAAAGCTGGGGTCGAATGCAAGCGGTCAAGCGGCACGTCCCAGTGATGTGCTGGCTCAAATTGTGCCTCGTAACGTGCCTCTGGTGGTGAAAGCCAGGGTTAATACCCAGGATATTAGCCAGGTGGCAGTGGGTCAGACCAGCCAGTTGCGGATCACGGCCTATCCCTATCCCGACTACGGCACCCTGACAGGAACGGTACAGGGGATCGCACCGGATGTGGTGACTGCCGGAGAAACCAGTAGTGAACCAATCGCTTCTTATTACGAAGTCACCATTCAACCCGATCGCCCCTATCTCGGTACTGCCGACCGTCCATTTCCAATTCAACCAGGAATGGAGGTCAGGGCTGACATTATCTCCCGCCGAGAAACCATCCTGCGATCGCTCCTCCGCAAAATACGCCTCTGGTCGGATTTATAGCCTTTCCTATTAGCCCGCTCTGGTTGATGTTCCCTGATCCCCACTCCCC
>JBBIQC010000520.1:0-3460 GCA_037442585.1 Oscillatoriales cyanobacterium bin_317 | reverse complement strand
ATCAAGTTAATCCGGGTCATTCCCAGGAAAGGTCGAATGAACTAATGTAGCAGTCTAAAAATACGAGGTATACCTGCACTGGAATGGCTTAAGCCACGATACTGGGCCTCGTATAAGGAAGTCACTGCTCCATTGACCTGTTCGATTGAACGCCTACCTGGCTAATTCTCACCAGACGAGCACTCCGATGTCGAATTCTACCTTCAGTCAATCTGCTGACAAGCCCATCTTGAATCAAGCCCTGGATGGCCGATTCAAAATTAATAGAATTCTAGTCAACCAGTTCTGTAGACGAATTTATCTGGCTCAAGATCTGCATCGTCCCGGACAGCCAGAGTGTATCGTTTACCATTTGCAGGTGCTGCCAAATAGCTCGACTTTTGAAGAGGCCGTCCGGGTTTTACTAATCCGAGAGGTTGATCTCCTGGCAGAATTGGGCAGTCATTCACAAATTCCAGGAATACTGGCCTGCTTCGAGAGTGATAAGGGATTTTTTGTCGTGCTGGAATCGATGCCTGGGATTACTCTGGGGACAGACTTGCAGGCAAAAGCTGGCTGGAGTGCAGAGCAGGTACTCCAATTCTTACAAGAAATTCTGGAACTGCTCTCCTTTGTCCATGCGCATGGTGGGGTTCATGGCAATATCACCCCAAATGCCATAGTCCGACGAGCCGACGATGGCCGCCTGGGTTTGATTGATTTTGGCAGTATTCTCCAGATTCAGGAATCACTCATTGCTGCATCAGGGCAGCACGTTCCCTATTCAGAAGCGGCTCAACAAGGATATCAACCGCTGGAGCAATTGCAGGGACTACCGTGTCCGGCCAGTGATGTATATGCGATCGGTATCATTGCCATTCAAGCTTTGACAGGAGTTCGGCCCACCCAGTTAAAGATTGATCTAGAGGCTAAAAAGGTCGTGTGGCACAAGCACTATCAACCTAAATCTACGGTGGAACGGCAACTGGTCAAAATTCTCGACACCATGATCGAATGGGATTTGACTCGACGTTATAGAACAGCGGCTGAAGCATTAACCGCCATCCAGGAAGTCGCTTCATCGCCAATACCCTCAGCCCCGATGGTGACGATCGCCGCTACTGTAGTTCAGGATGCTGGCCAAACTGCAACCGATCCGGTACTCCCCAAGGTGGGTACTGCAGAAACGGCTCCCCGCTCCACTGATACCAAACCGGACTATCGCCTGAATTCCAGCCCTGCAGGGGCGCGAAAACTGGACTACTGCTTCTATGTGCAACGCTTATTATTCTCTACTTTGTCTAAACCCCCCGTTTTAATTGGGGCCGGAGGAACTGCCGCGACATTAGTGCTGGCGGCGATCGGCTGGTCGTTGTTATCTTCCGTTGGCTGGGCTGGGAAGGTTGCCGGAATGTGGGAACGGTTCCAGCAACCAGAGCCAGATGCCAACGCGAAAGAGGGCAATTCTTTTTCAGATGTCACTCAGCAGTGGCGCAAAAATTGGCAGGCGGGAGAAAATACGTATCGACGGGCAGAAGAGGCGTTCAATCTGGGTAAGTGGGCGGAAGCCAGCAGGCTCAGTCAGCAAATGCCTCCTATCCCTTACTGGCAAGAGCGGGGAAAAACACTATCCAGATTGGCGATCGCTCGTACTGAAACAGATGCTAACCAACTGCTGCAATCAGCCTACAGGCATGCTTATGACAAAGACTTTACTAAGGCATTACGAGCGCTAAAACAAATTCCCCAGAAAACATCCGTTTCAGAAGTTGCCCAAAGAAAAGTTAAGGAATATAGCGAAAAGCAAGTGATTAAAGCCTGGGTCGATTTGCAACGAGCTTTCGATCGTGCCCAAGCTCAGGATTTCACCCAGGCGCTTACCTACCTCTGGCAAATCCCCGTAGGAACCCCAGCCCATGAGATTGCGCAGCAGAAAATTGCTGAGTACAACCAGAAGCAGGAACAGTACGTTAAATTCTTGCTGCAGTCAGCAAATGATCAGGCTCAGCAGAACAACTTACAGGCAGCCCTCACGTTACTTGAGAAAGCTCCTAAAGGAACCTCGTTGGACTCTCAAGTAGACGCAACAGTGGCTCAATACACGCAGCAGTTGAACCAGCAGGCCGATCGCCAATTGCAACAAGCGACTCTGCAAGCCGGAACAAACACGGCCACCGTTGTAGCGGCCTTAGAAAAGATACCGATGGGAACTGCAGCCTACGCTCAAGCGCGAGACAAGATCGCAGAATATACTCAACAGACGGCATCCTCAGTGGCTCACCAACCTGCGGCCCAGCAAACGATTGCTTCACGGGATCTGAACCCCGGCAGTCAGCTCCGCGAGGTCATCTAAAAACCAACTGCCACAGTCTATCCTTGTGAGGATCCGGCTCATCTCCTGATGAGAATTCATCGCCACGAAACCTTGCCCTCGATCGCCTGTTCCCAGTTCTTCCCATCGAAGCTCGACAACTGGAGATCTTCCAACACCACCCCATACAGACAACGAACATTGACATCAATCTTGTCTGGATCAGAGCGGGGAATATAGAAGGGGTGCATTTGGGGCTGAATGACTACGATCGCGGTGCGAAAGAGAAACCCCGACGAGTTGGTTGAGTTTCTGCCATGTGTACCTCAAAGTTCACTTGGTCGGTCTTGCCCTCACTACTCACCTGCAACGTCCAGGCTCCCGGTTGGGGAGTCCAGAACCAGGAGTTGGCGGTTTGAGTCGCCAGCAACTGACCATTGAGCCGCCATTCAACAGGTTTACTGGAAGAGTTGACGACTTTGAATTGCAATCGTTGAGCCGCTGCACCTTGCTCTCCTTCCGTCTTGCCGATGACAAAAAAGTCGCCGTTTCGGGGAGCGATAATCTTCAGGCGATCGCCCGTCGAAACCGGACTAACGACTTCCGTGGAAGATTGCATTGCCAACCACTCGTTATATTCAGCAGGCAGGTGCAGTTGGTAGTGCGATCGACCATTCTGATCTGTAGCCACCTGATAAAAGGGATCGGGTTGTTGCTCATAGGCAGCCAGATCTTCAGGAAACAAATACTCCTGCACCACAGAAGGACAGGCCGGAGTGGGACGGGCACCCGACAAAGCACAGATCGGACGTTGAACCAGTCCTTCAGGGGGAGGAAAAGCCTCTGGTTCTTTGGCTTCATGCAGATGCAGCATAATCCGATTCCACAACGGAGCCGCCCCCGTTACCCCGGACACCTTTTGCATGGGAGCGCTGTCAAAGTTGCCGACCCATACCGCAACGGTGTAATCCTTCGTGAATCCAACTGTCCAGGTATCCCGGTAATCGGAGGACGTACCCGTTTTCACGGCGGCTGGAAACGGTAAAGCCAGTAAGGAATTCACTCCAAACGCTCTGGCCCGTGCGTGGGAATCGGCCAGCATATCGGTGATCAGTTGCCAGGAAGAGGAATTTTGAATTTTGAATTTTGAATTTTGAATTAAAGAGTTGT
>JBBIQC010000519.1:1961-4092 GCA_037442585.1 Oscillatoriales cyanobacterium bin_317 | reverse complement strand
GCGATCGTGAAGGACATGACTAACCCCATTTTTTGGCGGTCTTCGGGGATATAGCCAATTTTCAGATCTTTCACCCGTTGTTGCGGAGTCCACTGGGTAATGTCCTGGTTGTTCAAGGTGAGTGTGCCTTGAGTCGCAGGTCGCAGTCCCGCGATCGCGTCGGCCAATTCCCGCTGACCATTGCCATCCACTCCCGCAACTCCCAGAATTTCTCCCGCTCGCAGTTGAAAGGAAACATCTTGAACAGCAGGCAAACCGCGATCGTCATTGACCTGCAATCCTGATACCTCTAACACCACAACTTCTGGATGGGCGGCGGGTTTATCGACCTGAAACACCACTTCTCGACCCACCATGAGTTGCGCCAGTTCCTGGGCCGATGTGTCCCCAATGGCTTTCGTTGCCACCACCTGTCCCCGTCGTAACACGGTGACGCGATCGCACAGGCCCATCACCTCTTCAAGTTTGTGGCTGATGAAGATGATCGTGTGCCCTGTAGCCGCCAGGTTGCGTAACACCTGAAAGAACCGTTCAATTTCCGGAGGGGTCAGCACGGCAGTCGGTTCATCTAAAATCAGCAGTTGGGCACGCCGATACAGGGCTTTCAAAATCTCAACTCGTTGTTGGGTGCCCACTGGAAGATCGCCTACTTTCGCCAGGGGATCGACACGCAGGCCATAGGTTTCCGCCATCGTCGCGATCGTCCGTGCAGTTTCTGCCAGATTTAAACGCAGGGAACATTCCGTACCCAGAATGATATTTTCCACTACGGATAACTGGGGTACCAGCATGAAGTGTTGATGGATCATGCCAATCCCATGCTGCAAGGCCACACTTGGGGACGTAATCTGTACCGGCTGCTCGTTGAGATAAATCTGGCCGGCAGTCGGTTGATACAGCCCGCAGAGGATATTCATCAACGTGGTCTTCCCCGCCCCGTTTTCCCCCAGCAGGGCTTGAATTGAGCCTGCCTGCACCGCCATCGTGATGCGATCGTTAGCAACAAAAGAGCCAAATTGTTTGGTGATGCTGTCCAGTCGGAGATAGGGAGATCGGGGATCAGGGATCGGAGATCGGAGATCAGGAATAGAGGATTTCACTTTTGTTTGAAGGGCAACTCCGGTAAGGGGATTGGGGATGTCACGTTGACTTTTGTTTGAAGGGCAACTCCTGATTAATGGCATCAATCTCGCGCTGCTCCATCTCGTTCACTTCATGAATGTAGGAGCGCAGAATTTGCGCTAGTCGGGGATGATAAAAGCGGTGCAGGCTGTGGTTAGGAGTGGCCGGAAAGCCGCGCCGTTTTTTGTGACGACCTCCTGCACCCGGATCAAAGAGTTGAATGCCTTGAGAAATGGCCCATTCGATCGGCGTGTAGTAGCAGGCATCAAAGTGAAGACAATCAATTTCCTGGGAAGACCCCCAATAGCGCCCGTATAGGTTCTCCCCTTTAGTCAGACAAAAAGACATCCCCACTGGATGATGCGGTTTGTGTTCTTCATAGGCGGCGACAAATACCACCCGATGAGTATAGTTGGGAAACAGTTGTTCAAAGAATCGCCGGGTTAAATATTTGCTACCCCACCAGCCAAACTTGTCGCAGGTATCGCTGTAGTAGGTATACATCAAAGAAAATAGAGATTTTGGAATATCCTCCCCGGTCAATGTTTTGAGGGATAAGCCAGCCTGGGTGACGGCCTTACGTTCCCGCTTAATATTGCGTCGCTGGTTGGCATTAAATTCTGCCAGGTAATCGTCAAAGGTCTGATAACCCCGATTCTGCCAGATGAAACTGTGGTGTAACCAGGCACTGAAACCATGTCGCTCCATCACGGCTTTCCACGCTGGATCCACATACAGAAAGTGACAGCCGGAGATCTTATGACGATCGCAGAAATGGTCGATTGCACTCACCATCATCTCCGTCAATTCATCCTCATCTTCTCCGGGGGCGATCAGAAACCGATATCCCTCAGCCGGAGTGACCGGGGACATCCCTAACAGTTTGGGATAGTACTCAATGCTCAAGCGAGCCGCTAAATCCGCCCATTGATGGTCAAACACAAATTCCCCATAGCTGTGGCCTTTGATATACAAGGGAGCAGCGGCAATCAAACTGCGATCGCGCCAT
>JBBIQC010000519.1:0-1951 GCA_037442585.1 Oscillatoriales cyanobacterium bin_317 | reverse complement strand
AGGTGATTGGGCAACCAGCCGGACTTTGCCGTAGCACTGCCGGTATCCTCCATATTGTGCAGCCACTCCCACTCAAAGAACGGCGTTTTCAGGGGTATTGCCAGGGCATCCCATTCGCTCTGTGGGATTTCAGCAATGCGATTAATCCAGGCAAGGGAATAACGGGGCCGAAGTTGTTCCACCATATCCAGCATCGAAAACTTCATACAGCGTAATACAGAGATTCAGTTCTTGGGGTGGGATATACGACAAACCGGGGTATTGGTCATCGGTCAAGCAAATTAGAAAAACCGTAGGATGGACAAAGGGATCACCGTGCCCATCATGTCATTCTGGCTGATCCGAATGGGCAGGTGCTGCTTTGTCCATCCTACTAACGAAGAAGTCGATAGTGCAGAAACACCTCCTGGCCGATCGCTTGCACGGTTAGCAATTCCACCCCTGGAGCGATCGCTTCGGGAAAGCCCTGTCCTTCGACCGGAGTGGGAGCTTCCCGGCCTCCCAGGATCAGAGGACAGACCGTGATCCACAGATCATCAACCAGTCCCGCAGCAATGAGGGAAGCGACTAACTCGCCCCCCCCCAATACCGCGATGCGCTGAATTTGAGCAGATGCCAATTGCTGGAAAGCGGCTTCCCAATCCAAATCACCAGTCCCCGTTTCGGCAACCAGAATGCGATCGAAACCAGGTTCTGGCTGCCAGCGTTCGGCTCCAACCTGAGTGGTGAGCAACCAGCGGGGCACCGGTTGGTTAAAGAATCGGATCTGGGTGGGAATGTTAGCCGATCGGGAACATACAACCTGTGCGGGCTGCGGAGGTTTACCCTGCTGCTCTCGTTGCGCTAACAACTCCGGATTGGCCACTCGTAAAGTCGTACCGTAAGCTCTCAACGTTCCTGCGCCAAAGAGGACAGCATCAGCGGCTGCAATCTGGGCTTCCAGATGCTGGCGATCGATTGAGGAACCAAAGCGGGCAGCACTGCGGTTAACATCAGCAATTTTGCCATCCAGACTCATCGCCAGCACCACGGTCACTGCAGGAGCACTTTTGTTTAAAGAATTCATTCTTTCAAGATAAAATAATTCATTACCCAGACCTGATGGTTTTGAACATCAATCAGGCAGACTACAGATCTATAAAGCTATGGAGAATGCTCCCTCTTCTCAGAAATTCATTGTCATAATTGGTTTAAACATTAAATTCAAGGGTGAAAGGTCAATGACTGATGCCCAGTGTATCAACCGCTCCCTTCCCTTCTCTTAATTTCCGCTCATGGGCAAGCCCGCTCAATCGTCCTTTCGCCGCACCCTGTTTGCCAGAATTCTGCTGCTTACCATTCCTGTGCTGCTGGCAGGGGAGTATTTTGTTTATCAGAAAGCCCGCTCTGGTTTTTTGAAGACTGCAAGACAAAGTCTCACTGAGAGCGCCGTTCTGAAAGGGGAAGAGATCCAGGCCCTGACAGAAATGCTGCAATCCAATTTGGTTCTTGCGAGTCAGGTCGCGACTCAACGGCTGGGTCAACCGGGATCTCTGCAATCCTCGCTTCAGGAAATTGCTGCTGGATTGCCCGAACGAGTGGAGTGCTTACAGATCACAAGTGTACAGACTGGCAGCATCGAGGGAAGTACTTGTGGTCAACCGGTGTTGCGGTCTTTGGCACAACCCTCCTGGGAGCAGGTACGGACTCGTGAACTCAAACCTGCCGATGTGTTCGTTTCCCCAGCTCAATTAGTCAGTTCACCAGCAGCGCCAGCGGATCCTCAACAACAACTGCATCTGGTGTTTCAGGCTCCGGTCTACGACCCACAGGGAGGGTTACGGTATGTTCTCCATGCTCGGGTAAAGCTGCATCGCCGACAACCAGAAATACGGGGTTCGCTCACAGGATACACCGTTGTAATTAGGGCTTGCTGAGGAAGACTAAAAGGTGTACGAGGATTGTTTTTCAT
>JBBIQC010000518.1:0-4093 GCA_037442585.1 Oscillatoriales cyanobacterium bin_317 | reverse complement strand
CATCAACCCCTCACCCCACCTCCCTCTATATCAACAGCACCCCCATCCAAATCACGGGTCGCTATTATGCCGTAGTCCGGTTTGTCGCTCCCATCGCGGGTACCGATCGCTTCCAGGTGGTGCACTTTAACCGGGCTTCGCGGCAGTTTGATGGGCCATCAGAGCAGGTGTCTTTGCCTCCTGTCGAGTTGGCGGCGGCTTATGGCAGTTATCCTTCTACAACCCGTGATCTGGAAAAAGTGCCCCTGAATGAGCATGGCTGGTACATTTATGGGTCTCAAGATGCAACGGGCACGTTTGTGGTGCAGGCCCTGGCTCCCCGATCGCTGTTGGCCTTGCAGCCGCAATCGATTGTCGTCGGTCGGAAAGCCTCGGAACGCTATATTGTGAAACGGTGTTGGGAAAATCCAGTCGCCCATAAAGGGGAGATTTCCTCTGTACTGACCTGTGCTCAGCAGATCAGTAATCAGGAGGCGTTGGCGGAGTGGCAGGAAGGCGATCGGGCACTGGTGGTGCATACCTACGGTGGCATTGGCGGCAATAAAAAGGAACCTGCAGCGGCAACTCCAATCTTTTTTGGTCACTTTGCCTTTGGTCTGGCGACGATCGTGCGGGAATCCCTGACAGATGAACTGCGATTTGAAATTTGCTATCACCAGGTCTATACCCACAATACCGATGGGTTAATTGCCGGAACATTGCACTGGTCGCGCTATATGGGCGATCGTCAGTTTGGCTGGGCAGGCTCTCGTCCCACCTGTGATCTGTTAATCAAACAGGATGCTTTTACTGGATATTACGACTTTAATGGCAACCCGCGATCGCCCCTGGGAACGATGCTGGCCAGTTTGCAAGTGATGACGGCCCGCTATCGGATTGGGGATGGCACCGGTGGAACTTATGTTGGCCCTGCGAATAACTGCTCCCAGGACTCCAATCAGGCATTATTCGGTTGCTTGCAATATATCGAAAAAGCTGTGACCGCCAATGAACGTAGGCTGATCCACTGGGGGCAGAATAATCCAGAACAGGCTCTGCGGTTTAGAGACCTGATGCAACTGGGGCAGGAACTCAAGCTGGAATTGCAGCCTTTGGGTGGCCCCCGATCGGATTGGGAGAAAAATGAATTCAATCTGGGCAGCACTCTGGAAGACAACCCCATGCAAAACTTGATCACAGGGTTGGGAAGCTGGCGCACCCTGTTTCCCCGCTTGGCCAGCGATAAAATTGCTCAGATTTTCCTGAAACATGGCGCATCAATCTGGGTGTTAAGCACGAATCAAATTGGTGGTTATGATCCGGATATCACCCCGATCGCACCCACCAGTATGTCTCTTTAGATACGATCGTCCTGCTTCTTATAACTTTCTTATTTTTCTTCTCTACATTCAGCCTTATACAATCCCGATACTTCTGGGAACATATTTGAATCATAGGGATGGGGATGAATGTGCTGATTTTTCTAAATCACATGGGCAATTATCTTTAAAGATTTGTATCAGACTGCTGAAGTTGCAAGTCAGATGATGCGATCGTTGGTAAGTTGAACTGTGTTTTGAAATCGTTTGAATGGAGTATTGGGATAACGAAATACTCAATAACCGAATGGAGATAGAATTCAATGAGAGCTTTAAAATCTGTAACCTTTCCATCACTTACGGCTGCTGCGATTTTAGTCGGCGCGGCTACTCCCTTTGCTGCCAATGCTCAAGCTGTAGCACCTGAAGTGGCGACAGCAGCCAGACAGGCCTGTATCAGTTCCGCCGAATCGAAAGGATTTCAGGTGGCCGAGGTGGTTTCTATTGAGCCGAAGCCAGGGGTAGCGGATGCAGCCAATGTGGTGTTAAGCCTGACGAAGGCTGGCCAGCCCTATAAATTAACCTGTGGCTATACCAAGGCGGCTGGCGCTGTATTTGGTGACCATGCTGCAACCACCACGACCACAGATTCTACGACAACTACGACCACCACAGATCCTACAACCACCACCACCACGCTTGCTCCAGCTCCCACCGAAGCTGTGAAGACAGTTCCGCCTGCCAGTCTGACTCCTCTGTGGTGGTTATTACTGCCCCTCATTGGGTTACCCTTACTGCTGTGGTGGGCAAGAGGCCGGGGGGCGACGACGGCAGCGCGGGAAGCTTATACCACTGGACGCACGGAAGCGATCGTCCGAAACAATGGCAACAATTTGAACGTGTATTCTGGCCCTGGTACGGATTACCGAGTGACAAGAACGTTGCGGGATGGTCAAACGGTCTGGTTGTCTGGCCAGTACAACAACAATTGGGCAGAGCTAGAAGATGGTGGCTGGATCCCCACCCAGAATATTGAAACCCCAGCCGTTCGTTACGTCCGGTAGGCCATCCTCCTATTGCAGCAATCAAAGATCTTCAATGCTTCTGGGTATTGGGGATCTTTCTCATATGATTTGATCGGAAAAAACGTACCCCTTGAAGCAGTTTTTAGCGCAGAGAGACGGGCTGGTAGGGACGGAGTTTGTCGTCCAGTGAACATCGAACTGAAATCCTTCTCCCTCTCTCCCCACTCATCCCCGCAGGAGGTTTCCATGTCTACCCCGCTCAATCCAACCTTATATCAGGTGAATACCCGTGTCTGGTTAAGGGAGTTGTCTCAGCAACTGAACCACCCCGCTACACTGGATGATATTCCTGATATGGTGCTGGATGAATGGGTAAGTTTGGGATTTGATTGGATTTATTTTCTGGGGGTGTGGCAGACAGGGACAGCAGCCCCTCAAGTGTCGCGTACCAATCCAGAATGGGTGGCGGAATACCAACGATTGTTGTCGGATCTGACGGATGAGGATGTGTGTGGTTCCTGTTTTGCGGTCACGGCTTATACAGTGCATACGGCAATGGGTGGGAATGCCGCAATGGAGCGGTTGCGCGATCGCCTGCACCAACGCGGCCTCAAACTCATGCTGGATTTTGTCCCCAACCATACCGCGCCCGATCATCCCTGGGTACAGTCACACCCAGACTACTATGTTCCTGGCACACCTGAACAACGATCGCAGGAGCCTGAGAACTATGGTCAGGTGGGCGATCGGGTATTGGCCTATGGTCGTGATCCTTACTTTCCAGGATGGTGCGATACCTTCCAACTCAACTACGGCAATGCCGATTTGCAAATGGCGCAAATCAAGGAGTTGTTGAATATTGCCAAACTTTGCGATGGGGTGCGGTGTGATATGGCGATGCTGATTCTGCCAGAGATCTTTCAGCGCACCTGGGGCATTCCCGTCGAACCCTTCTGGCCCGTCGCGATTCCCAAAGTTCGGCTTGAGCATCCCAATTTTGTGTTGATGGCCGAAGTGTACTGGGATCTGGAGTGGACGTTGCAGCAGCAGGGCTTCAGTTACACCTACGACAAGCGATTGTACGATCGTCTGCGGGAACAACAGGCCCGTCCAGTGCGGGAACATTTCTGGGCAGATTTCGACTATCAAAGTAGATCAGCCCGATTCCTGGAAAATCATGATGAACCCCGTGCGGCCAGCACCTTTCCCCCCGATGTGCACCGTGCGGCAGCGATCATCACGTTTCTCTGTCCCGGATTGCGATTTTTCCATCAGGGACAGTGGGAGGGCTACAAGCACCGGATTTCAGTACATCTAAATCGCGGCCCTGTAGAATCGACAGATCAAAGCCTGCAAACTTTCTATCACCAGTTGCTGGGCTGTCTGCGATCGCCGATTGTGCGAGAGGGCATCTGGCAACTGGCCGATTGCTATCCTGCATGGCATGACAACTGGAGTTCTGATGATTTCATTGCCTTTAGCTGGCGCGGAGTAGACGGCAGTTACCGAGTGGCGATCGTCAACTACTCGCCCCATGACAGTCAGTGTTATCTGAAAATTCCAGGAGCCAATGATCTGGCAGGCACGACCTGGCGACTTCAGGATCTGATGGGAACGGCAGTGTACGATCGTCCTGGTGATTGTTTCCTATCCGGGTTGTATTTTGATATACCTGCCTGGGGCTATCATGTGTTTGAATTGCAGCGATTAGATGACTAAACCAAGTCCAGCTAGAGAACGGTTGTTTTCCGATCAGAGAAACTACGGTTC